>NZ_JBGCCT010000004.1:300000-442153 GCF_041260665.1 Catenulispora sp. GP43
GGCCGGGGCCGGCCTCGTTGTAGAGGTCTGAGGACAGGATCAGAGCCAGAGTCGGCCGGTCGCCGCGCTCCCAGACCTCACCCTGCCGCACGCTGCTCCTCGATGCCGTTCTTGTGCTGCGCCAACCACTCCGGCGTGACACCCAGCCGACGCTCCCGCTCGGCAGAGCGACTGAACCGCTGCCGCCAAGCCGCCTCCGCGAGAACCTTGTCCGTCCAGTTGGACAGGTTCATCCCGGCGGCCGCGGCCGCGGCCCGGGAAGCCGCTATGGTCTCCGCCTTCACGCTGACGTCAAGCTTCGGCATGGTACGGAGAATACCATGAGAAATGGTACGAGACGCGGATCCGCAACGCCTCGACCGCGCCGCCGAGGCGCTGACGTGCCGCCACAAAGCACGCGCCGCCCGCGCGCCGTCCGAAGACGGCGCGCGGGCGGCGGAGGCGGCCTTTGCCCAGTCGGTCCTACAGGTACTGGCCGGTGCTGGCGATCGTGTCGATCGACCGGCCGGTGTCGCCTCCGCGCTTGCCGGTGACCAGGGTGCGGATGAAGACGATGCGCTCGCCCTTCTTGCCGGAGATGCGGGCCCAGTCGTCGGGGTTGGTGGTGTTCGGCAGGTCCTCGTTCTCCTTGAACTCGTCGACGCAGGCGCCGAGCAGGTGGGAGACGCGCAGACCCTTCTGCTTGTGGTCCAGGAAGTCCTTGATCGCGGTCTTCTTCGCGCGGTCGACGATGTTCTGGATCATCGCGCCGGAGTTGAAGTCGCGGAAGTACATGACTTCCTTGTCGCCGTTGGCGTAGGTGACCTCCAGGAACCGGTTCTCGTCGATCTCGCTGTACATGCGCTCGACCGTGGCCTGGATCATCGCCGACACCGTGGCCTGCCGGTCACCGCTGTGCTCGGCCAGGTCCTCGGCGTGCAGGGGCAGTTCGGGGGTGACGTACTTGCTGAAGATGTCCTTGGCCGCCTCGGCGTCCGGACGCTCGATCTTGATCTTCACGTCCAGCCGGCCCGGGCGCAGGATCGCCGGGTCGATCATGTCCTCGCGGTTGGAGGCGCCGATGACGATGACGTTCTCCAGGCCCTCGACGCCGTCGATCTCCGAGAGCAGCTGCGGGACGATCGTGTTCTCCACGTCCGAGCTGATGCCGCTGCCGCGGGTGCGGAACAGCGAGTCCATCTCGTCGAAGAACACGATGACCGGGGCACCCTCGCTGGCCTTCTCGCGCGCCCGCTGGAAGACCAGGCGGATGTGCCGCTCGGTCTCGCCGACGTACTTGTTCAGCAGCTCAGGGCCCTTGATGTTCAGGAAGTAGCTCTTCACGTTGCCCGAGCCGGTCACTTCCGCGACCTTCTTGGCCAGCGAGTTGGCCACCGCCTTGGCGATCAGGGTCTTGCCGCAGCCGGGAGGCCCGTACAGCAGCACGCCCTTGGGCGGCCGCAGCTGGTGCTCCTTGAACAGGTCAGGGTGCAGATACGGGAGCTCGACGGCGTCGCGGATCAGCTCGATCTGGCCGTCCAGGCCGCCGATCTCCAGGTAGGAGATGTCCGGGACCTCCTCCAGCACGAGGTCTTCGACCTCGGACTTGGGGATGACCTCGTACACGTAGCCGCTGCGCGGCTCCATCAGCAGCGCGTCGCCCGGGCGCAGCTTGACGCCGGACTCCAGCAGCGGCTGGCCGAGGCGCACCACGTGCTCCTCGTCGGTCCGGCCGGTGACCAGGGCGCGGGTGCCGTCCTCGAGGATCTCCTTGAGGCTGACGATCTCGCCCACGCTCTCGAAGCCGAACGCCGCGACCACGTTGAGCGCCTCGTTCAGCATCACCTCCTGGCCGGGGCGCAGGGAGCCGGGCTCGATGGACGGGCTCACCGACACCCGCATCTTGCGGCCGCCGGTGAAGATGTCGGCATTGCCCTCGCCGGCGTCCTCCAGGAACACGCCGAAACCGCTCGGCGGCTGCGCGAGACGGTCGATCTCCTCCTTCAACGCCACGATCTGGTCGCGCGCTTCCCGCAGCGTCGCCACCAGCCGTTCGTTCTGGCTCGTGAGCCCGGCCACAGTGGCCTGCAACTCGTTGATCCGCTCCTCCACGGCCCGGCCGCCCCGTGGGGCGTCCGCGGCGTCGCGGAGCCTGCGCCGCAGGACGGCGATCTCCTGCTCCAGGTACGTGACCTGGGCAGCGAGGTCGTCCGACCCGCGCGCCGAGCGGCCGGCGCCCTCGCGGATGTCGTCGTCGTGTGCTGGCACGGTCCTCACCTCCCGCCGGAAGCTGCGATGCTCAAGAACTTCCTTGCTGCTGTCCTGCCTAGCGGAAGCGTTCTTGAAACCGCTGAATGTTGTGCAGTTGCGACCGAGGCCGGGAGCGGCATCCCCCGCGGGTCCGGAACTCGGGTGCTCTTCGTTCGAACAACAAGGCCTGTCGTCATGACGATTCCCCCTCACTCGGCCGGTTATGTGGCGCCGGCCCGGAGTTGTGATCCCGATCCTTGCCCACCGGTGGTGCTTTGTCGAGGACAATCGATCAACGACTGAGCCCGCCGGATGGTTCGCCGTCACGGCTTGGTAGCGTCTCGAATATGACCGTCACCACTGACACGGATGCGCTCGAGGTATGGATCGATCACGATCTGTGCACCGGTGACGGCATCTGCGCGCAGTATGCGCCGGACGTGTTCGAACTCGACATCGACGGCGTCGCCTACGTGAAGGACGGCGCCGACGCCGAACTGCGCACCGGCGCCGAGGCCCGGGTCCCGGTCCCGGCGGATCTGGTGCTGGCCGTCATCGACTCGGCCAAGGAGTGCCCCGGCGAGTGCATCCACGTCCGGCGGGCGGCCGATGGGGTGGTCGTGGCCGGTCCGGACGCCGACGGGGCGTGACAAGAGCGAGCCGGACGGCGGGAGACGGGTTCCGCCCCAGCTCGGCACCTGTCTCCATCGCCGTCGTCCCCGTGGCCCGCTAACCCAGACGTCTCACCGGCCGTCCAGGTTGCCGTCTCAGGAAAAATTTCGCTCTACCGGGTGACCGCCCAGGTCATAACGCTGCGCCAGGACCGGCAGCAGCCGCGCCGGACCGCCGACCGGGTGCAGCCTCTCGGGGGCATCTGTGTGGATCGGGACCACGGTCCGCGGCGCCACCCGGTGCACCAGGGTGTGCAGGTCGTCGGCGGTGGCGTGGCCGAAGGAGCCGATCCGGCGCAGCGGGATGCCCAGCGCGTCCAGCCACTCCGTGAACAGCGACCAGCGGGACTCGAACGGCCCCAGCGGCTCGCCGTTGGCGTGCAGCCAGACGGTCCGCTCCCCCACCGGCAGGTCCGCCAGGTTCGGGATGCCGCGCAGGTCGCGCAGGTCGGGCTGGTAGACGAAGGCTCCGGGATCGGCCTTGACCTCCTCCAGCCCCACCTCGGAGTAGGCCACCACGCCCTCGACGTCCAGCGCCCTCAGGAACGCCGCGACCGGGTCGCCCCACAGGATCCGCCGTCCGGCGGCACCGGCCACCTCGATGAACTCCGCGACCCGCTCCAGGTCGCGCGGGTACATCGCGAGCAGCACCAGGTCCCCGCGGGCCTCCTCCAGCACCGCGGCGAAGTCCCGCACCACGTCGTCCTCGGTGCGGACCGGGCCGGGGAACACCGGCAGCCCCAGGGCCGTACCCTCTGTGACGAACATCTCACAGCCCGCGGCGCGCTCGGCCAGCCGCCAGGCCCGCTCCGGCGCGCGGCCGTGGAAGCGGATGTCGCCGGTGAAGGCCAGGACGCCGTCGGAGGTGGTGACCAGGTACCCGCTGGCGCCGGGCACGTCGTGGTCGACGGTGATCCGCTCGACGGTCAGCGGCCCGAAGGCCACCGGCGTCTCGGCAGCCAGCGGCCGCCAGTCCGGGTCGCCGCCGGGCAGGCCGTCGCCGGCGGCGGCCAGCGCGCGCATCACCGCGACGGTCTCCGGGGCGGCGTGAACCTCAATTCCGGGCCTGAGGGTTCCGACCAGACCGCAGTGGTCGATGTGGGCGTGGCTGACGAACACCGCCGTGGCCGGGCCGTCCTCGCCGAGCGGGTCCCCCGGTTCGACCATCGCCGGGTCGTAGACCCCGGGCAGCCGCGGCGCCGCGCCGACCCGCAGCCGGTCGGCGAGGTAGCGGTGCGGCCGGGGCACGACCGGCGGCCGGAACAGGTCGGTGCCGCGGGGGATGTCGAGCCCGAAATCGAGCAGGACCCGGTGGTCCCCCTCGGTGATCAGGATCTTGCTGGAGCCGATGACGCCGACCCCGCCCCAGAACTCGACGGTTGTTGCCATGGAGATGTGTGTTCTCTTCCTATGAATTGTGCGCGCCGGCCCAGGAGAAGATCCCGGGCAGGATGTCCTCGACCACCGCGGCGCTCAGCGTCGCGGGGCCGTCGGCGCGGCCGAACCGGTCGATGTAGCCGGCGCACGCGCCGACCGCCATCGCGGGCTCGATCTCGTTGAAGTAGTGGTCGCCGAGCGAGAAGAGCTCGCCGGCCGGCCGGTCGGCCAGCGACGCCGCGATCCACCGCCGCAGTCCCTCGGGTTTGTTCGCTCCGGAGACGACCTCCTCGAACAGGGCGGTCACCCCGAGCCGGGCCAGCAGCGGCGCCAGCCCTCCGGCCGGGCTGTTGGTGGCCAGGACGATCCGCACCCGGCCGCGCAGCTTCTCGAACGCCTCGACCAGCGCCGGCACCGCCGTGACCCGGCACGCCGCGGTCAGCATGTACTGCCGGCTGGCCAGGAAGGCCGAGTCGAGGGCCGCCGGACCGACGCCGGACAGCGCCGCCAGGCCGGCCGCCGCGCCCCAGGCGTCCACCGAGGAGCGCAGCACGGCGGCCGCGGCCTCGTCGGCGACCCGGTCCGCGGCGGCCATCCCGTGCTCGAGATAGGCCTCGAACAGGTCCAGGAACCGCCCGCGCCACTCGTTCGGCAGGCTGCCGGCCGCGTGCTCGGCGTAGAAGCGCACCGGGCCGTCGTCGCGGTAGACGGTCCCGTCGAAGTCCACGACCAGGATCGGCCGGCGGTCCGGCCTCCCCGTCTCCATCCCCGGCTCAGCCACGGACGCCTCCGGCCGCCGACAGCGCGCCGCGGATGAACTGCCGCTGCAACAGCAGGAAGAACACCATGACCGGCAGCGTGGTGAAGGTGACCGCGGCGGCCAGGCCCGGGAAGTCGGTGCCCTCGGCGTTGGCGAAGGTGGACAGCCCGACCTCGACCGGCTGCACCGTGTTCGAGGAGTCCATGCTGGAGTTCGTCATGATCACCGGCCACAGGAACGAGTTCCAGGAGCCCAGGAACACGTTGATGGCCACGATGATCAGCGCCGGGCGCACCATCGGCACGCCGATCGAGCGCAGGAAGCGCAGCCGCGAGGCGCCGTCCAGCGCCGCGGCGTCCAGGATCTCGGCGGGCATGGTCAGGAAGAACTGCCGGACCAGGAAGATCCCGAAGACGCTGGCGCCCCACGGGATGATCTGGATCCAGTAGGTGTTCAGCAGGTGCAGGTCGTTGGCCAGCACGTAGTCCGGAATGATCAGCACCGTGCCGGGCATCATCAGCACGGACAGGACCACCAGGGTCAGCACCTTGCGGCCCGGGAAGCGCAGCACGCCGAAGGCGAAGCCGGCCAGCAGCGAGGTGACCAGGCACAGGACCACGGTGCACGAGGCGATCAGGATCGTGTTCCCGAACAGGCGCACCCACGGCGCGGAGTGCCAGGCCCGGGACCAGTTCGACCAGTCCCAGTGCGGCACCAGCACCGGCGGGAAGTTGCTGAACTCACCGGGGTGGCCCAGCGAGATGACCACCGTCCAGTAGAACGGGAAGACGAAGGCCAGACCGATCGCGACGGCGAGCGCGCGCCGGGCGTAACGCCCGGCGCGGCTCGACCCCGCCATGCCGCGGGATGCCGTGTTCTTGCTCACCCCTGCGCCTTCGCGGCGGTGCAGGCGGACTGCGCGGTGTTCAGCGCGTCAGAGGGCTGCTTGCCGTTCTCCAGCACCTCCTGGATCGCGGTGGCCTCATAGCCCTGGCACTTGAAGATCCAGTCGAAGCCGGGCAGCGTGAAGGCGGTGTCGAGCTCGGAGACCGCGGCCGTGACGTACGGGTTCTTGGCCACGAAGGACTGCATCACCGGGTCGCTCAGGGCCTGGCTGGTCACCGGCAGGTAGCCGGAGGTGGCCGACCACCCGGCCTGCTCGGCGGGGCTGTCGATGAACTTCAGGAAGGCCCAGGCGGCGGCCTTCTGGTCGGCGCTGGCGCCGGTGAACATCACGATGTTGGTGCCGGTCAGCTCGTTGACCGCGCCGGCCGGGCCCGAGGGCAGGGCGGTGATGCCGAGCTTGAACTTGCCGGCGACTGTCTTGTTCTCGAAGCCGTAGCCGGCCGCCGAGGAGATGTCGAACGCGCCCTTCTGGGCGCCCAGCGCGGTCTCGCCGGGGTAGTTCTTGCCGGTGGCCAGGGCGTTGGCGTTCTTCAGGTCCTGCATGTACTGCAGGGCCTTGACGGCACCGGGGTCGCTCAGGTGCGGGGTGCCGTCGGCGTCGTAGAGCTTGGCACCGTTGGCCTCGGACAGGATCTCGAACCACTGGGTGCCGTAGGCGGCGCCGGTGGCCGAGCCGGGGTCGATGGTGGAGCCGGTGACGCCGTCCTTGGAGACCGCCTTCATGACGTTGGCGTAGTCGTCCCAGGTCTTCGGGTCGGTCTGGCCGTCCTTGGCGAGCATGTCGGAGTTCTCGAACAGGACCAGCACGCTCTTGTTGAACGGCCACATCCAGGTCTTGCCGTCCGGCAGCTTCATGTCGGTCTGGATGCCCTTGTAGAACGTGGACATCTCGGCCGGGGTGTCGGTGCCGGCCAGGTCGCTGATCGGGACCAGCTTGCCGGCGGACTGGAAGTAGGAGGCCCAGCTCTCGTAGGCCTGGCCGATGGTCGGGGCGTTCCCGGCCTGCACCTCGGCCTTCTCCTTGGTGTACATCGTGCCGTAGTCCGGGTCGCCCTGGAGCTTGACCGTGATGTTCGGGTACTTGGCCTGGAAGTCCGAGACCAGCTTGTCCATCGCCGGCTTCAGGGTGCCGATGGTCATCGCCTCCTCGAAGGTGATGGTCACCGGGCCGGTGGGCACCGCGAGCTCGGTGCCGGAGCCGGTGCTCTTGGCGGAGGTGCCGCTGCTGGACTTCGGCGTGGAGGTCCCGCCGCCGGCACAGGCGGTGGCGGTCAAGGCGAGGGCGGCCAGGCCGGCGGCCGCGGTTATGCGCTTGCGCATGGGTGTTCGGTCTCCCGATTTCGAGGGGTGTGGGTGGCAGTGCGGATCGGACGAGAGCGTGCGGATCAGACGAGGGCGTGCGACTCGCCGCCGGCCGCGGTGCGGCGCCGGACGAGCGTGAAGAAGATGGTGATGGCGAACAGGACCACGGCCAGCGCCGCGCCGTAGCCGGTGTCGCTGAAGACGAAGGCCTCCTGGTAGACCAGGTAGCTCAGGGTCGTGGTGGCGTAGGCCGGGCCGCCGTTGGCCAGCTGGTAGAACTGCGTGAAGGCCTGCAGCGAGGTGATCGCGGTGATGGCGACCACGAACACGGTCACCGGCCTGAGCTGGTGCCAGGTGACGTGCCAGAACTCCTGCCAGGCCGAGCAGCCGTCCACGCGCGCGGCCTCGGACAGCTCGTTGGACAGCGTGGCCAGGCCGCCGAGGAACACCACGGTGGTGAAGCCGACCTCGTGCCACAGGCTGTAGATCACCACGGCGGGCATCGCCGAGGACGAGGACTGCAGCCACTGCGAGGTCGGCAGGTGCAGGCTGTGCAGGACCCAGTCGGCCAGGCCGAACTTGTAGTTGAAGATCCAGGTCCAGATCATCGAGGTGGCGATCACCGGCGTGGCGTGCGGCAGGAAGAGCGCCACCCGGGTGCCGTTCAGCAGCGCGCCGCCGCGCTGCAGCAGCAGGGCCAGGCCCAGGGAGATCGCGGTCCCGCCGATCACCATCGCGCCGGTGAAGTACAGCGAGTGCCACAGGCTGCTCAGGAACGTGGGCTGCGTGGCGTCGAACAGCCGCGAGTAGTTGCCCAGGCCCTTGAACTTCGACAGCGCCGGGTTCAGCGCGTTCCACTTCCACAGGGAGACGTAGAACGTGTACCCGGTCGGGACGATCACGAAGGCCAGGAACACGAGCACGGCCGGGGCCGAGTACGCCCAGCCCCAGCGGGTCGCGCGGAAGTCGCGGGCGCGCTGTCGGCGGGCCGGGCCGGGCGGTGCGGCGAGGGCCTTGCCGGCCTCGGTCGTTGCGGTCACGGCACGAAACTGTCGCGGGTCCGGATTGCGTTCCCGCGACGTTTCGATGAACAGATGACTACAAGGCTTCTTATATTCGTGATCTTGTGGTGTCCTGGAATGTTGGCCAGTCCCTAACCAGGAAGACCGGCCGACCCTCCGCGCCCACGCTGGGCCGGTACGGCTAGGGCAGCACGCGGCGCGCCACGGAGGAGGTCACCGTGCCGTCCTCGTTGAACTCGGGGTCGGCGACGCTCCCGGCCGCCGGCGTCGCGCCCTCGGCGACGTAGTCGGCGGCGTAGGCGCCCTTGGACGGCCGGCGGCGGCGCACAGGCGGGGTGACGCCGTCGGCCAGCCGGCGCGCGGTCACCAGGAAGCCGGTGTGGCCGATCATCCGGTGGTCCGGCCGCACCGCCAGGCCCTCCACGTGCCAGCCGCGCACCATCGACTCCCAGGGCTGCGGCTCGGTGAACGCGCCGTGCGAGCGCAGGGTCTCCACGGTGCGCGAGAGCTGGGTGGTGGTCGCGACGTAGCAGATGATCACGCCGCCGGGCACCAGCGCCTTGGCGACCGCGTCCACGCAGTCCCACGGCGCCAGCATGTCCAGCACCACCCGGTCGACCTCCTCGTCGACCAGCTTCTCGGCCAGGTCGCCGATGGTCAGCTCCCACGCCGGGTGCTCGGCGCCGAAGAAGGAGCGCACGTTCTTCGCCGCGATCTCGGCGAACTCCTCGCGGCGCTCGTAGGAGTGCACGCTGCCGGAGTCCCCGACGGCCCGCAGCAGCGAGCAGGTCAGCGCGCCGGAGCCGACGCCGGCCTCGACCACCCGGGCCCCGGGGAAGATGTCGGCCATCTGCACGATCTGCCCGGCGTCCTTGGGGTAGACCACGGCCGCCCCGCGCGGCATCGACAGCACGAAGTCGGACAGCAGCGGACGCAGCGCCAGGTACTCGTTGCCGCCGGAGGTCTTCACGACCACGCCCTCGGGCGAGCCGATGAGCTCGTCGTGATCGAAGGAGCCCTTGTGGGTGTGGTACTGCTTGCCCGCCTGCAGGGTGATGGTGCTCATCCGCCCCTTGGCGTCGGTGAGCTGAACCTGGTCGCCGGGCTTGAGGAGGCCGCGTCGGTGGTCCGCGCCGGTCGGCTCGGAGGGGGGCGTAGAGGGCGTGCTGTCCATCCCTTCAGCCTACCGGCGCTGCTGGTCCCCCTAGACCGGCATGCGCGGCTGGGCCGGCGGGGGCGGGCTGGGCGGCTTGCCCAGGAACGCCGCCTGCACATCGGAGGCGGCCAGCACGCCGACGATCTCCCCGCCCGCCTCGACGACCAGGTACTCCGGGGCCGGGTTGGCGCGCAGCACGTCCAGCAGGGCCTCGCCGGTGAGGTCGGCGGCCACTATCAGGTTGGCCTCCAGCGGCCGCGCCACGTCGCCGGCCTCGACCCACGGCCGGCGCTGCTCCGGGGTGGCGATCACCTGGGCCTCGTTGACCAGGCCGGTGGGCTTGTCGTTGCCGTCCACCAGCACGATGCCGCGGGCGTTCACCTCGTGCGCGCGCCGCAGCGCCTCGGCCAGCGGGGTGCGCGCCTCGACGCTGATCGCCCGGCGGGTCATCTTGCGCGCCGACAGGCCGGGGATGCGCTCCCGGAGCTTGGCCACGACCAGGGCCTGGGTGGCGCCGAACCAGATGAACATCGCCATGAAGACCGCCAGGCCCAGGCCGAAGGGCTGGATGGTGCCGCCGCGGGCGTAGAGCAGGTTCATCGCGAGGAAGACCGCGATCGCCAGGACCCGGCCGGCCCAGGCGGCCGCGACGGTGCCGGCCATCGAGCGGCCGGTGGCCTTCCAGACCGCGGCGCGCAGCATCTGGCCGCCGTCCAGCGGCAGGCCCGGCAGCAGGTTGAACAGCGCCACCAGCAGGTTGGAGGCCCAGAAGCCGAAAACCAGCGTGGCGGCGACCTTCTGGCCCAGGCTGACCGTGTCGTCGTGCGGGATGACCTGGTAGACGGCGAAGCCGATGCCGGCCAGCGCGGCGGAGGTCAGCGGGCCGACGAAGGCGATCCAGAACGCCTTGCCGGGCGCGTCGGACTCCTTCTCGATCTCCGAGACGCCGCCGAGGAAGTGGATGACGATGCGGCGCACCGGCAGGCCCAGGCGCTTGGCCAGGGCGGAGTGCGCGAGCTCGTGGACGACGACGGAGGCGTAGAGGAAGATGGCGTAGGCGAGCGACAGGACATAGCGCCAGCCGCCGAGTTCGTTGCCGAAGTCGTTGGACGGGTCGGTGACGTCGCCGGACTGCGGAGCCAGCAGGACGGTGATGAAAGCGGCGACGACGAACCAGGACGGGGAGACGTACAGGGGGATGCCGAACGGCCGCCCCAGGCGCAGGCCGGGGCCGCGGATGATCTGGTTGCGGCCGGATCTGTGCTCCTGCGACGCCCCCCCGCCCTCGCCGTCGGAGCCACCATCACCGGTGCTCTGCCTGCCATCGTCATCCGCCACGTCTTCGACTCTATGCGCAGGCGAACTTGCAAGACCACTCACCGCGCGGGCGATCTGGTCACACGGCGCGCCCGGCGCCGGGGATGTCGGGACCGCCGAGTAGGGTCGAGGCCCATGGACGCGATGGACGCAGCGGTGACGACGAGCCCTGTGACGGTGACGACGGTGACGCTCCCGATGGCGCTCTCGCCGTCCCGGGCGTCGGACTTCATGACCTGCCCGCTGCTGTTCCGCTTCCGCGTCATCGACAAGCTCCCGGAACGCAAGAGCGCGGCGGCCACCCGCGGCACCCTGGTCCACGCCATCCTGGAGCACCTCTTCGACCTGCCGACCGGCCAGCGCACCCCGACCTCGGCCTCCAGCATGCTGTCCCCGGAATGGGAGCGCATGGTCCAGGCCGACCCGGCTCTGGTGGAACTGGCCGAGGAGGCCGGCGGCGACGAGGCCTGGCTGGCCGGCGCGGTGAACCTGCTGGAGCGCTACTTCCGCCTGGAGGACCCGAACCGCCTGGAGCCGGCCGAGCGCGAACTGTTCGTCCACGCCCGGGTCGCCGACGGCCTGCTGCTGCGCGGCTTCGTCGACCGCCTCGACGTGGCCCCCGACGGCGCGATCCGCGTGGTCGACTACAAAACCGGGCGCGCCCCGGGCCCGGCCTTCGAGGGCAAGGCCCTGTTCCAGATGAAGTTCTACGCCCTGGTCCTGTGGAAGACCCGCGGCGTGGTCCCCCGCCGCCTGCAGCTGATGTACCTCGGCGGCGACAGCCAGATCGTCACCTACGACCCCGACGAATCGGACCTGCGCGCCACCGAACGCAAGGTCGCCGCCCTCTGGAGCGCGATCCGCGCCGCCGCCGAGCGCGGCGAGTGGCGCGCGAACCCGTCGCGGCTGTGCGACTGGTGCGATCACAAGGCGCTGTGCCCGGAGTTCGGCGGGACGCCGCCGGCGTTGCCGCCGGTGGAGGTGGTCGAGGCGTCGGAGGCGGTGCCGGGGCAGCGGGGGCGGGGCGCGGCGGGGGCTGCGGCTGCTAAGGGGGGCGGCGAAGTGGGCGAGACAGAGGGCTGATTCGGCGGGCGAGCGGAGGGCTCGGCGGTATCGGGGCGGGCGCCGAGCAGCCCGCTGGTCGCCGGTCGCCAGTCGCCGGCTTCCGCCGCGACAACCCAACCGGCTCAGGGCACCGGATCCGCGCCGCCGGCAGCTCCCGGCCGGCACCGCCGCAGCCGCCGGACGGCGAGCCGGGTCCCGGCCAGCGCGCCATGCCGTCGCAGCGCCTCGGCAGCGTACGCCGAGCACGTCGGCGGGTACCGGCAGCCGCCGTGGCCGGGGCGGCGCGCGCTGAGCCGCAGCTGGTAGTAGCGCACGCCCTGGTGCAGCGCCGCCGCCAGCGCCCCGCGCGGCTGCGCCTCACGCCGAAGCCGCCGCCCGGTCGGTCCGGCGCCGGCGATCGCCGCGAACAGGCCGCCGCTCGTCGCCATCAGGGCTATGAGTGCCACCAGGCAGTTGGCATCGCAGGCATTGCTCACCTCGCAGCCCGCCGACCAGCATTCCGGTTCGCAGCCTCGCTCCAGCCATCCCGTTCCCAGCCGGAACCGGCGGTTGCGGCCGATCGTGTCGTCGAGGATGTCGCCGGTGCCTATGCTCTTGTCGTCCCCCATGGGCCAGTTATCTCTCGTCCGGCGTCTACTCGTCGAACAAGCCGCGCAGGAAGGACAGATTCACCCGCCGGAGCGAATCCACGACCGTCACCCGCTCGCGGGCCGGCACCTGGGCCGCGTGCGGGACCGCGATCACGCGGCAGCCCGCGGCGTGGCCGGCGGCGGCGCCGGTCGGTGAGTCCTCCAGCACCACGCAGCGGGCCGGGTCGACGTCCAGGTGGCGGGCTGCCAGCAGGTACGGGTCCGGTTCGGGCTTGCTGTGCTCGACGTCGTCGCCGGAGACCGTGACCCGGAAGTGCTCGGCGCCGATCAGCGGCAGGCAGGCGTCCACGATGCGCCGGGACGAGGCCGAGACCAGGGCCAGCGGCAGGCCGGCGGCCTCCAGCTCGACCAGCAGGTCCTTCGCGCCGGGCATCATCGGGACGCCGTCGCGCAGGCGCTCGATCATCGCCACCTCGATGCCGTCGGCGAACTGCTCGGCGCTGACCGGGTGGCCGGTGAGGTCCAGCAGGTAGGCGGTCGAGACCTCTATCGGCTTGCCCAGGACGTGCGGGTAGTGCTCGGGGCCGAGGGTGAACCCGTAGGCGGCGAGCATGTCCTGCTCGGCCTGGAACCAGGTGGGCTCGGAGTCGATGAGCAGGCCGTCCATGTCGAAGAAGACGGCGGCCGGCGGTATGGGGCTGGGCATGGCGATCAAGATACCAATGCGCGGCCCGGGATCATCGCCCGTTCTGCGCCCGGCTTGGCGGCGAACCCGAGAAACGGCGGCTCAGCGCGACTACTGTTGAGACTTGTGACCACAACCGGTGCCGTCCCCGATACCACCGTCCGGCCGGACCCGACCAGAACCGAGGACTTGGGAAAGTGACCACCATCGACGCCGCATCTTCGTCCGCCACTCCCATCTCCAACCGCACCCGCGGGGAAGACCGCGAATGGCTCAGCACCGCGGTCGACCTCGCCTGGCGCTGCCCGCCTTCGCCGCGCGCGTTCAACGTCGGGGCGCTGATCATCGACGCCGACGACCGCGAACTGGCCCGCGGCTGGTCCCGCGACACCGACGAGCACGTCCACGCCGAGGAGTCGGCGCTGGCCCGCCTGGCCCCGAACCACCCGCGGCTGCCCGGCGCGACCATGTACTCCTCGCTGGAGCCCTGCTCGATCCGCAAGTCCCGGCCGGCCAGCTGCACCCGGCTGATCATCGACTCCGGCATCCGGCGCGTGGTGTTCGCCTGGCGCGAGCCCTCGCTGCTGGTCGAGGACTGCCAGGGCGCCGAACTGCTGCGCGAGGCCGGGATCGAGGTCGTCGAGTTCCCGGAGTTCACGCCGCAGGTCAAGGCCGCGAACGCGCACTTGTTCGGCGAGGGCTGAAACACCGGCGACCCCGGCGACACCAGCGACCCCGACGAACCCACCGACCCCGATCAAGCCTGGGCGGCCCCGCTCCCGCGCCGCCGCCCTACGCGCGCACCGACCGCCGCACGGCGGTCCGCACCGCGCGCCGCGCCGCCGCCCGGGCGGCCGGCCCCAGGTCGTCCAGGTACTCCAGCAGCGCGCCGAGCTGGTCCAGGGCGCGGAACGCCGCCTTGTCGCCCTCCGGGTCGACGGCGGCCAGCAGCTCCATCCCGATGAACGAGGCCGCCACCGCGCGCGCCAGCCCCGGCACGTCGGCCACCTCCCCGAGCGGCGAGTCCGCCAGCACCCGGTTCAGGACCCGCTCGATCTCCACGGTCCACAGCGCCAGCGCGTCGCGCGTCGCCGTCGCGAAGGCCGGGTTCGTCTGCGCCCCGGCGAGCATCTGTCCCAGGACCGTGACGTTCCCCGCCGCGCTCTCCCGCTTGTGCAGGTCACGCCCCACGCGTTGCAACTCCCGCAGCGAGCGCACCCGCTCGAACGGCTCCCGGTACTCGGCGACCTGCTGCTCGGTCGACCACACGGCGGCCACGGCGAGCAGCTCGTCGACGCTGCCGAAGTGGTAGAACACCAGCGCCTGGTTCACCCCGGCGGCCGCGGCGATGGTGCGGGCCGACACCCCGGCTATGCCCTGGGTCCGCAGGGCGTCGATCGTCCCCTGCAGCAGGCGGTCCCGGGTGTCGGAGGTCATGCCGCGACGCTACCGGATCGCACAAGGGTTCGTTGAGCGCGCGCTCAACACGGCTCGACCCCGCGCGACTCGACCTTGTCGGCGCGAACCATGAGGATGGTGACATGACGCCCGAACAGAAGGCCCGAGAGACGGCCGCGCTGGAACGCCTGCGCGCCATCTGCCTGGCCCTGCCCGAGGTCGAGGAGCGCGAAAGCCATGGCGAGCCACCCATGAATCAGCGACGCGTAGCGTCTCCTCAACGGGCGGTGGTGGGGAGGGGCTGGCACATCCGCGGCAAGCGCACGCTGGCGATGTTCTGCGATCACCACCACGGTCAGCGCCTGGGCTTCTGGTGCCCGGCCCCGGAGGGAGTGCAGGAGCTGCGGATGGACCAGGACCCGGACACGTTCTACCGGCCGCCGTACGTCGGCGCGCGGGGCTGGCTCGGCGTGAACCTGGACGGCGACCCGGACTGGGACGACGTCGAGGACATCGTGCGCGACGCCTACCGCAAGGTGGCGCCGAAGACCTTGGCAGCCCGAGTCGCCGGCGGTGCGCCTTGGCTGAGCTGAGGGTGTCAGTGGACGTCGCGGCCTCGGTCGAGCGGGCCTGGGAGACGCTGTCCGACTGGGAGTCGCAGGGCGCGTGGATGGTCGCGACCAAGGTGCGCGGGACGGCGAGCGCCGTCGGCGGCAGCCTGGAGGGCTTCACCGGGATCGGGCCGATCGGGTTCCTGGACACGATGACGGTCACCGAATGGGAGCCGCCGCGCAGCTGCACGGTGCGGCACACCGGGCACGTGGTGCGCGGCACCGGCGGGTTCGAGGTGGCGCCGCAGGGTGCGGACGGCTGCCGGGTGACCTGGTGGGAGGACGTCGACCTGCCGCTGGGGGTGCTGGGGCGGATCGGGTGGCTGGTGATCGGGCCGACGACCCGGCTGTTCTTCAAGGTCTCGCTCGGCCGCCTCAAGCGGATTCTTGAGGCGGCGGAGCGAGACATCACCGGATGACGCGGTCCAGAGTGCGCCGGCCCATCCGGCTCATCGTCGGGTTGCTGTCGAGGTAGTACCAGACCAGGCCCATGGCCTGCTGGAACGCCCAGGCCCGGCCGCGCTGCCACTGCAGGTCGTCGCAGGCCAGGGCTTCGCGCACCACCTCGCGGGGCCCGGCGTCCAGCAGGTGCCAGACGGCGACCAGATCCAGGGCCGGGTCGGCCGCCCCCAGCCCGCCAGTGTCGAGGACGCCGGCCAGGCGCCCTTCGGCGACCAGGACGTTGCCGGGGATCAGGTCGCCGTGGGTCATCCGGTCGGCGTCGGTGCGCGGCAGCCCGCGCAGATCGGCCCACAGCCGGCGCAGCCGGGGCACGTCGAGAAGGTGTTCGCTGCGCTCGAAGCAGGTTTCCATCCAGACGTCGTGGGCGCGCAGGTCGCCGCCGCGGCCCGAGCCGCCGAAGGTCCGGCCGCGGGTGTCCAGGGCCCGGACGCCACCGATGAACTCGGCCAGGTCGCGAGCGAACAGAACCGAGGCCGCCGGGTCGTCGTCGGTGGCGGTGACACCGGGAAGCCAGGTCTGGACCGCCCACGGCAGCGGGTAGCCGGCGCCGGGCTCGCCGATCACGACCGGCTCGGGGGTGCGGAAGCGGGTGCTTCCGGCCAGTTCGCGGGCCGCCTCGGCTTCGGCCTCGAGCCAGCGGCGGATGCCGTCAGGCTCCCCGTCTTTGAGGGGGAAGCGCGCGGCGAGGCCGTCGCCGATGCGGAAGATGGCGTTGACCGTGCCCGGCGAGGCGATCTCGGTGACGGGCAGTTCGCGCCACTGCGGGAACTGCTCGCCGACGAGCCTGCGGACGACGGGTTCTGACACGGTCAACTGGCCGGTGTGCATCCGCATCGCGGCAGTCTCGCATGCGAGCGCCCGCGCCGAACACCGGATTTCGGCGCGTGAACCGCTAGTCGAGCATGCCCCGCAGCTCGTCCACGGCCCGCGCCGCCGCGTCCCGCAGTCCGGCGATCGACGGGCCGCCGGCCAGGATCTCCCGGCTGCTCGAGGGCACCACGTTGCGCGCCCCGGCGCCGAAGATCCGGCGCACGTCGGCCGCGGTCGCGCCCTGGGCGCCGATGCCGGGGACCAGGTAGGCGCCGTTGAGCCGGGCCAGGTCGAAGTCCGGGGTCTGAACGGTGCCGCCGACCACCACGCCGATCGGGCCCATCGGGGAGGCGCCGGCGTTGCGGGCGGCCGCGGCCGTGATCATCTCCTCCGCGACGCTGCGCCCCGAGGCGCCGACCGCGCCCTGCACCTGGGAGCCCTCGGGGTTCGAGGTCAGGCCGAGGACGAAGACGCCCGCGTTGTTCTTCTCCGCCGCCGCGTACAGCGGCTCCAGGGAGCCGAAGCCCAGGTAGGGGCTCGCGGTCAGGGCGTCGGAGAACAGCGGCGAGGACGGCTCCAGGTAGGCGTCCGCGTAGGCCGCGACCGTGGACCCGATGTCGCCGCGCTTGGCGTCCATGATCACCACGGTGCCGGCCGAGCGGGCGTCGTCGACGACCCGCTCCAGGACCGCGATGCCGCGGCTGCCGTAGCGTTCGAAGAAGGCCGACTGCGGCTTGAGCGCGGCGACCCGGTCGGCCAGCGCCTCGACCACCGTGTACGCGAAGCGCTCCAGCCCCGCGACGTCGTCGCTGAGGTCCCACTGCGCCAGCAGCGCGGTGTGCGGGTCGATCCCGGCGCACAGCGGGCCCCGCTCGTCGAGAGCAGTCCGCAACCGAGCGCCGAACGACGAATCCGGTCGAGCAGCCATGACAACTCTCCTCTTATATATGGGTTCTAAGAAACGCGGGCCGCCTCGACGGCGTCGCGCAGGCTCGTGTAGCCGCCGGCCCGCACCTTCGCGGCGATGCCGCGGTTGATCCGCGAGGCCCAGGCCGGCCCCTCGTAGATGAAGCCGGTGTAGCCCTGGACCAGGTCCGCGCCGGCGACGAGGCGCTGCCAGGCGTCGTTGACGGTCTCCACGCCGCCGACCGAGACCAGCGCCAGCCTGCCCTCGGTGCGGGACCGCAGGCGCCGCAGCACCTCCAGCGAGCGCTCCTTCAGCGGCGCGCCCGACAGACCGCCGCCGCCGGCGGCCTCGATCTTCTCCGCGGAGGACTTCAGCCCTTCCCGGCCGATCGTGGTGTTGGTCGCGATGATGCCGTCCAGGCGCAGCTCCAGGGCCAGGTCGGCGACCGCGTCGACGTCCGCGTCGGCCAGGTCCGGGGCGATCTTCACCAGCAGCGGGACGTGCCGGCCGGGCACCGCCTCGTCGGCCGCCGCGCGCACCGCCTTCAGCAGCGGCCGCAGCACCTCGACGGCCTGCAGGTCGCGCAGCCCCGGGGTGTTCGGCGAGGAGACGTTGACCACCAGGTAGTCCGCGTACGGCGCCAGCAGTTTGGCCGACACGACGTAGTCGGTCGCGGCCTCGTCCTCCGGCACGATCTTCGTCTTGCCGATGTTGACGCCGACCACCGGCGGCACCTTGTCCCAGCGCTCGGGCTTGGCCACGCGCCGCTTCAGCCGCCGCGCGACCTCCTCGGCGCCGCCGTTGTTGAAGCCCATGCGGTTCACCACCGCGCGGTCGGCGATCAGCCGGGCCAGCCGGGGCTGGGAGTTGCCGGGCTGGCCCTGGCCGGTGACCGTGCCGATCTCCACCGAGCCGAAGCCCAGGGCGGCCAGGGCGTCGATGCCCGCGGCGTTCTTGTCGAAGCCTGCGGCCAGGCCGAACGGCGCCGGGAACCCGACCCCGAACACGGTCTGCTTCAGGACCGTGTCATGGGCCGGGAACAGCCGCTCCAGCAGCGCCAGGCCGACGCCGGCCGGCAGCGCGCCGACCGCCTTGATCGCGCCGAACCCGAGGTGGTGCGCCTGCTCGGCGTCCATCCGGCGGAACACCAGGTTGAACAGTTTCGGATAGACCCGCATCAACAGGCACCTCTCTCAGTCGGACATGATCATCGTCTCGCGGACCCGGGGCTCTCAGCCCTCGGCGCGCGAGGCGTTGATCTTGTCCGCGTACTCCTGCAGCGACCCGATGCCGATCTCCCCGCGCTGCAGCGCCTCGATCCCGTGCACGGCCGCCGCGAAGCCCTGGACCGTGGTGATGCACGGCTTGCCGGCCTGCACCGCCGCAGTCCGGATCTCGTAGCCGTCCAGCCGCGAGCCGACCCCGAAGGGGGTGTTGACGATCAGGTCGATCACGCCGTCGACGATCATCTGCACGATCGTCGGCTCGCCGTTCGGGCCGGTCCCCTGCGAGAGCTTGCGCACCGTGGTGGCCGGGATCCCGTTGCGGCGCAGCACGTCGGCGGTGCCGTCGGTGGCCAGGATCTCGAAGCCCAGGTCGTGCAGGGCCTTGACCGGGAACACCATCGAGCGCTTGTCGCGGTTGGCCACCGAGACGAACGCCCGGCCCTTCAGCGGCAGCGAGCCGTAGGCCCCGGCCTGGGACTTGGCGAAGGCCTTGCCGAAGTCGGCGTCGATGCCCATCACCTCGCCGGTGGAGCGCATCTCCGGGCCCAGGATGACGTCCACGCCCTGGCCGTCCGGGGTCCGGAACCGGGACCACGGCATGACCGCTTCCTTCACCGAGATCGGCGAGTCCGGGGGCAGCGTGCCGCCGTCGCCCTCCTTGGGCAGCAGCCCCTCGGCGCGCAGCTGGGCCACCGTGGCGCCCATGCCGATGCGCGCGGCGGCCTTGGCCAGCGGGACCGCGGTGGCCTTGGCCACGAACGGCACCGTGCGCGAGGCGCGCGGGTTGGCCTCCAGCACGTACAGGATGTCGCCGGCCAGCGCGTACTGGATGTTGATCAGGCCGCGCACGCCCACGCCGCGGGCGATCGCCTCGGTGGAGGCGCGCAGCCGCTTGATGTCGTGCCCGCCCAGGGTGATCGGCGGCAGCGCGCACGCCGAGTCGCCGGAGTGGATGCCGGCCTCCTCGATGTGCTCCATCACGCCGCCGAGGTAGAGCTCCTCGCCGTCGAACAGCGCGTCGACGTCGATCTCGATCGCGTCGTCCAGGAACCGGTCGACCAGCACCGGGTGCTCCGGGGAGATCTGGGTGGCGCGGTCGATGTAGTCGTGGAGCATGGCCTCGTCGTAGACGATCTCCATGCCCCGCCCGCCCAGCACGTAGGAGGGCCGGACCAGGACCGGGTAGCCGATCTCGTCGGCGATGGCCTTGGCCTCGGCGAAGGAGAACGCGGTGCCGTGCTTGGGGGCCGGCAGGCCCGCCTCGGCCAGGACGCGGCCGAAGGCGCCGCGGTCCTCGGCCAGGTGGATGGCCTCCGGCGAGGTGCCGACCACCGGCACACCGGCGTCCTTCAGCGACTGCGCCAGGCCCAGCGGGGTCTGCCCGCCCAGCTGCACCACGACGCCGGCCAGCGGACCGGCCGCGCGCTCGGCGTCCACGATCTCCAGCACGTCCTCCAGCGTCAGCGGCTCGAAGTACAGCCGGTCGGAGGTGTCGTAGTCGGTGGAGACGGTCTCCGGGTTGCAGTTGACCATCACGGTCTCGTAGCCGGCGTCCCGCAGCGCGAACGACGCGTGCACACAGGAGTAGTCGAACTCGATGCCCTGCCCGATCCGGTTCGGCCCCGAGCCCAGAATGATGACCGCCGGCTTGTCGCGCGGCTCGACCTCGGTCTCCTCGTCGTAGGACGAGTAGTGGTACGGGGTCTTCGCGGCGAACTCGGCGGCACAGGTGTCGACGGTCTTGTAGACCGGCCGCACGCCCAGGGAGTGCCGCAGCTCGCGGACCACCGACTCGGTCAGGCTCCGGATGTCGGCGATCTGCTTGTCGGAGAAGCCGGTCCGCTTGACCCGGTGCAGCAGCTCCGGCGACAGGCGCTCGGCGTCGCGCAGCTCGCAGGCGGTCTCGTGGATCAGCAGCACCTGGTCCAGGAACCAGGGGTCGATCTTGGTGGACTCGTGCAGCTCGGAGATCGAGGCGCCGGCCCGGTAGGCCTCCACCAGCAGGTTGATCCGGCCGTCGGTGGGGCGCGCGGCCTCGGCGAGCACCGTGGCCTTGTCGCGGACCGGGCCGACCCAGGTGAACTCCGAGCCCTTCTTCTCCAGCGAGCGCAGCGCCTTCTGCAGCGCCTCGGGGAAGGAGCGGCCGATGGCCATGGCCTCGCCGACCGACTTCATGGTGGTGGTCAGGGTGCTGTCGGCGGCCGGGAACTTCTCGAAGGCGAACCGCGGCACCTTCACCACGACGTAGTCCAGGGCCGGCTCGAAGGACGCCGGGGTCTCCCGGGTGATGTCGTTCGGGATCTCGTCCAGGGTGTAGCCGACGGCCAGGCGCGCGGCGATCTTGGCGATCGGGAAGCCGGTGGCCTTGGAGGCCAGCGCCGAGGAGCGGGAGACCCGGGGGTTCATCTCGATCACGATGATCCGGCCGTCGGCCGGGTTCACCGCGAACTGGATGTTGCAGCCGCCGGTGTCGACGCCGACCGCGCGGATCACCGCGATGCCGATGTCGCGCAGCTCCTGGTACTCCCGGTCGGTGAGCGTCATCGCCGGCGCGACGGTGATCGAGTCGCCGGTGTGCACGCCCATCGGGTCGAAGTTCTCGATGGAGCAGACCACGACGACGTTGTCGCATCTGTCGCGCATCAGCTCCAGCTCGTACTCCTTCCAGCCGAGGATGGACTCCTCCAGGAGCACCTCGGTGGTCGGCGAGAGCGCCAGGCCCGTGCCGGCGATGCGGCGCAGCTCGGCCTCGTCGTGCGCGAAGCCGGAGCCGGCGCCGCCCATGGTGAAGGAGGGCCGGACCACGACCGGGTAGCCGCCGAGCTCCTCGACGCCGGCCAGGCAGTCGTCCATGGAGTGGCAGATCACCGAGCGCGCCGACTCCGCGCCGATGGTCTCGACGATGCGCTTGAACTTCTCGCGGTCCTCGCCGGACTGGATCGCGGCGATGTTGGCGCCGATGAGCTCGACGTTGTACTTGTCCAGGACGCCGTTCTCGGCCAGCGCGACCGCGGTGTTCAGCGCGGTCTGGCCGCCCAGGGTGGGCAGCAGGGCGTCGGGGCGCTCCTTGGCGATGATCTTCTCGACGAACTCCGGGGTGATCGGCTCGACGTAGGTCGCGTCGGCCACCTCCGGGTCGGTCATGATCGTCGCCGGGTTGGAGTTCACCAGGATGACCCGCAGGCCCTCGCTGCGCAGCACGCGGCAGGCCTGGGTGCCGGAGTAGTCGAACTCGGCGGCCTGGCCGATGACGATCGGGCCGGAGCCGACGACCAGGACGGACTTCAGATCTTGGCGCTTGGGCATCTCAGGCCTCGCCCTTCTTGTCGTTCTTGGCGGTGGCCATCAGATCCGAGAACCGGTCGAACAGGTAGGCCGCGTCGTGCGGGCCCGCCGCCGCTTCCGGGTGGTACTGCACGCTGAAGGCCGGGACGTCCAGCGCCTTCAGGCCCTCGACCACGTCGTCGTTCAGGCAGACGTGGCTGACCTCGACCCGGCCGTACTTGGTGTCCGAGACCCGGTCCAGCGGCGCGTCCACGGCGAACCCGTGGTTGTGCGCGGTGACCTCGACCTTGCCGGTCGCGCGGTCCTGCACCGGCTGGTTGATGCCGCGGTGGCCGTACTTGAGCTTGTAGGTGCCGAAGCCGAAGGCCCGGCCGAGGATCTGGTTGCCGAAGCAGATCCCGAAGACCGGGATCCTGCGGTCCAGGACCGCCTGGACGATGGGGACCATCGTCTCCTCGGTGGTCTCCGGGTCGCCGGGGCCGTTGCTCATGAAGAAGCCGTCCGGCTCCAGCGCCAGCACGTCCTCCAGGGTCGCCGAGGCGGACAGCACGTGCACCCGGGCGCCGCGCTCGGCCATCCGGTGCGGCGTCATGGACTTGATGCCGAGGTCGTAGGCGGCCACGGTGAACCGGTGCTCGCCGATCGGCTCGACCACGTAGCCCTGCTTGGTGCTGACGTCGCCGACCAGGTCCGCGCCGGCCATCTCCGGGCTCGCCTTGACCTTCTCGACCAGCGTCTTCGGGTCCTGCTCGGCCGCCGGCCCGGAGAACACGCCGCAGCGCATCGCCCCGCGCTCGCGCAGGTGGCGGGTGATGGCGCGGGTGTCGACGCCGGAGATCCCGACGATGCCCTGCCCGGCGAGCTCCTCGTCCAGCGTGCGCTGCGAGCGCCAGTTGGAGGCCACCCGGCTGGGGTCGCGGACCACGTAGCCGGCGACCCAGATCTGCCGGGACTCCGGGTCCTCGTCGTTGACCCCGGTGTTGCCGATGTGCGGGGCCGTCATCACGACGACCTGCCGGTGGTACGAGGGGTCGGTCAGGGTCTCCTGGTAGCCGGTCATGCCGGTGGTGAAGACGGCCTCGCCGAAGGTCTCGCCGACGGCGCCGTAGGCGTCGCCGCGGAAGGTCCGTCCGTCCTCCAGGACCAGGATCGCCGGGGGTCGGTTGTTCATGCGGACGGCCTTTCTGTAGCGCTGACTGCGAGGAAGGCCTCCAGGGCCCGCATCAGTCCATCAGTCCCGTGGCGGGGGTCGACGCCGGTGTCCAGGGTGCGGTCACCGTGCTGCCAGGTGATGACCACCAGGCCTTCATCCCGGAGATACTTGCCGGCCATGCCGGAGGCCAGGCGCACGCCGCGCACCGCCTCGGCCGGGATGAAGACCGCTGCGGGCTCGCGCTCGATCAGCACCCCCTCCTGGGCCACGTGGACCTGCGCGTTGCTGCGCACGCCGAGGCCCTGCGCCGCGATCCGGTCCAGCCAGTCGCCCTCGGAGGTCGTGGACACGTAGACCACCTCGAAGCCGCCCTCGCCGGAGAACACGCCCTCCGGGACGTCGTTCAGGGGCAGCAGGTCGGCCTGCCGGGCCTGGCGCTTCTTCCAGCCGCGCCACATCAGCAGGTAGATGCCGCCCATGGCGGCCAGCGTGACGATCGTCCAGACAATCCGCTGGCCGATGTGCGTGACCGGCGCGGAGTGCTCGCCGGCGGCGGCCAGGCCGCGGTGGACCAAGTACTGGTTGTTCATGCGAGCTTCCCATCGAGCACGGTGGCGGTCCCGCGCAGGAAGGTCGCGACGACCGCCCCGGGCAGCTCCATCCCCTGATACGGGGTGTTCTGCGACAGCGAGGCCAGGCCGGTGCGGTCCACGGTGCGCTTCGCCTTCGGGTCCACCAGGACCAGGTTCGCCGGCTCGCCGATCGCGATCGGGCGGCCGTGCCGGTCGGCGACCTGGCCGATGGCCGCCGGCCGCGCCGACATCCGGTCAGCGACGTCGGCCCAGGTCATCAGGCCGCTGTCGACCATGGTCTGCTGCACCACGGACAGCGCGGTCTCCAGGCCCAGCATGCCCATGGCCGCCGCGGCCCACTCGCAGTCCTTGTCCTCCTGCGGGTGCGGGGCGTGGTCGGTGGCCACGGCGTCGATGGTGCCGTCGGCCAGGCCCGCGCGCAGCGCCTCGACGTCCGCGGCGGTGCGCAGCGGCGGGTTGACCTTGTAGATCGGGTCGTAGCTCTTGACCAGGTCCTCGGTGAGGATCAGGTGGTGCGGGGTGACCTCGGCGGTCACCGGGTGGCCCTTGGACTTGGCCCAGCGGATCAGCTCCACCGAGCCGGCCGTGGAGACGTGGCAGACGTGCAGCCGGGACTTGGTGTGCGCGGCCAGCAGGATGTCGCGGGCGATGATCGCCTCCTCGGCCACCGCCGGCCAGCCGGTCAGGCCCAGGATCCCGGACAGCTCGCCCTCGTTCATCTGCGCGCCCTGCGTCAGCCGCGGCTCCTGCGCGTGCTGCGCGACCACGCCGTCGAAGGCCTTCACGTACTCCAGCGCGCGCCGCATCAGGTTGGCGTCGGAGACGCACTTGCCGTCGTCGGAGAAGACCCGCACCCGGGCCGCGGAGTCGGCCATCGCGCCGAGCTCGGCCAGCCGCTCGCCGGCCAGGCCCACGGTGACCGCGCCGACCGGGAACACGTCGCAGTGCCCGGCCTCCCGGCCCAGGCGCCAGACCTGCTCGACCACGCCGGCGGTGTCGGCGACCGGGTCGGTGTTGGCCATCGCGTGCACGGCGGTGAAGCCGCCGAGCGCGGCGGCCCGCGTGCCGGTGTCGACCGTCTCGGCGTCCTCGCGGCCCGGCTCGCGCAGGTGGGTGTGCAGGTCGACCAGGCCGGGCAGGGCGATCAGGCCGCCGGCGTCGATCACCACGGTGCCGGCGACCGGCCCCAGGGCGCCGGCCTCGGCGATGATGCCGTCGCGCAGGAGCAGGTCCTGCGGGTCACCGCCCAGGACGCTCGCGTTCTTGATCAGATAGGTGGTGCTCACGCGGCGGCGCCCTTCGGTTCGGTGTTCTGGTGCTGGCTGTGGGCCTGGCCTTGGCCCTCGTCGCTGCCGATCGCCGACTCGCTCCCGCTCAGCAGCAGGTACAGCACGGCCATCCGGACGCTGACCCCGTTGGCGACCTGCTCGACGATCACCGAGCGGTCGGAGTCGGCGACCTCGGCGGAGATCTCCATGCCCCGGACCATGGGCCCGGGGTGCATGACGATCGCCTTGTCCGGCAGCTTGGCCATGCGCTGCGCGTCCAGGCCGTAGCGGCGGCTGTACTCGCGCTGCGTGGGGAAGAAGCCCCCGCTCATCCGCTCGCGCTGGACCCGCAGCATCATGATCGCGTCGCTGCCCGGGATCGCCGCGTCCAGGTCGTAGGAGACCTCGCAGGGCCAGCTCTCGACCCCGACCGGGAGCAGCGTCGGCGGGGCCACCAGGGTGACCCGGGCGCCGAGGGTGGCCAGCAGGTGCACGTTGGAGCGCGCGACCCGGGAGTGCAGGACGTCGCCGACCACGGTGACCCGGCGGCCGTCGAAGCCGCCGAGGTGGCGGCGCATGGTGAAGGCGTCCAGCAGGGCCTGCGTGGGGTGCTCGTGGGTGCCGTCGCCGGCGTTGACCACGTGGCTGGAGCTCCAGCCGGCGTTGGCCAGCCGGTAGGCGGCGCCGGAGGCGCTGTGCCGGACCACGACCGCGTCGGCGCCCATGGCCTCCAGGGTGAGCGCGGTGTCCTTCAGCGACTCGCCCTTGGAGACGCTGGAGCCCTTGGCCGAGAAGTTGATCACATCGGCGCTCAGCCGCTTGGCCGCGACCTCGAAGGAGGTCCGGGTGCGGGTGGAGTCCTCGAAGAAGAGGTTCACCACGGTGCGGCCGCGCAGCGTCGGCAGCTTCTTGATCGGGCGGGCCGCCAGCCGGGCGATCTCCTCGGCGGTGTCCAGGATCAGGACCGCGTCGTCGTGGGAGAGGTCGGCGGTGGACAACAGATGGCGCTTCATATAGCCGTCTCGCTCTCAATCCCCAGGTAGACGGCATCTTGCTGCACACCGTCGTGCTCGCGCAGCCGGACCTTCACGCTCTCGCGCTGGGAGGTCGGCAGGTTTTTACCGACGTAGTCGGCGCGGATCGGCAGCTCGCGGTGGCCGCGGTCGACCAGGACCGCCAGCTGCACGGCGCGCGGGCGGCCGATGTCGTTCAGGGCGTCCAGCGCGGCGCGGATGGTGCGGCCGGAGTACAGGACGTCGTCCACCAGGACGATCAGGCGGCCGTCGACCCCCTCGTCGGGGATCTCGGTGCGCTCCAGCGCGCGGGCCGGCTTCATCCGCAGGTCGTCGCGGTACATGGTGACGTCCAGGAAGCCGACCGGGACGGTGGTGCCCTCGACGTCGGCGATGCGGGCGGCCAGGCGCTTGGCGAGCGTGGCGCCGCGGGTGGGGATCCCCAGGAGCATGACATCCTCGGCGCCCTTGGCGCGTTCGAGGATCTCGTGCGCTATCCGGGTCAACGCCCGGGAGATGTCGGCCTCATCGAGAACCGACCGCGCACCTTCTGGTATCGCGGGCATACTAAAAAGACCCCCTTCTCTGCCTCACGGGACAGATCGTTAAAGGACTCGGTCGGCAACGACTCTACCAGGACGATCACGCATGATCGTCAAGGGTGCTCCGCCATCCGAGTGCGGAGCACTGCTGTGAGTGACATAAGCTGATTGGACCAGACCACCCGGCAGTCACCGGTGTTCTTGACAACGACGGGACTTGCGCAGAATGACAGCTGCGCGTACCGTCACGCTAAGTCACCAACGGGTCATTTCGAGAAAACTGCCGATCCGCTGAACTGGGCCAAGCCGTGTGGCGAGGGGAACACGTAAGGCCGCAGTTGTGTCTATGGGGAGCTACATGTCCACCGAGTACGCGAAAGCGCTGGGCGTCCGACTGCGCGCCATCCGATCCCAGCAGGGCCTGTCCCTGCACGGCGTGGAGCAGAAGTCGCAAGGACGCTGGAAGGCCGTCGTCGTCGGCTCTTACGAGCGCGGCGACCGCGCTGTCACCGTGCAGCGCCTGTCCGAGCTCGCCGAGTTCTACGGCGTGCCGGTCCACGAACTGCTGCCCGGCACCGGTGCGCCGGCGTCGGCGCACGAGCAGGGCGGCAAGCTGGTGCTCGACCTGGAGCGCCTCAAGAGCCTCCCGGTCGACCAGGCCGGCCCGCTGCTGCGCTATGTCGGCAGCATCCAGAGCCAGCGCGGCGACTGGAACGGCCGCGTCATGACGATCCGCGGCGAGGACCTGCGCACGCTCGGCGTCATCTACGAGATGGCCCCGTCCGAGCTGATCAAGATGCTCACCGAGTGGGACGTCCTGAACCCGGCCGCGGCGCGTCCGTACAACGACGAGGAGGGCGACGGCGAGGCCGGCGGCTTCCCGGGCGGCTTCGCCGAGGACGACGAGGCCTGAGCGGGCTTCACGGCTTCGCACAGCTCAAAGCCCGCCCCGCAGTGATGCGCGGCGGGCTTTAGGCTGTTCGGCGGGCTTTAGGCTGTTCAGAGGACCGCCGAAGCTGAGAAACAAGCTAAGAAATCAGGCGGCTCGCGCGATGGTGCACGCCGCCTCGGCCGCCGAGCGCAACGAGCCAAGCGGGAAGTACCTCGTCGGCGGCTTCTCCTCGAAGAAGTCCAGCAGGATCAGGCTCACCAGCTCCGGCTTCTCCATCGGTGAGACGTGCGAGGTCCCCGGCACCACCGCCAGGCGGCCGTCCGGCGCCGTCCCGGCCATCGCCGCGGCGTGCGCGATCTCCACACAGTCGTCGTCGCCCTGCATGACCAGCAGCGGCATCGGCAGCGCCGCGATCTGCTCCATCGCCACCGGGACCGCCTCGCGCCACATGCGGTTCAGCTTCTCCTCGACCACCGGGAAGTGCTCCGGGCCGTCCGGGGACAACGCCTCGTAGAGCGGCCGCCAGGTCTCGGCCAGCCAGGACCGGCCGGGCTCCACCGACAGCGCCGTGGCGGCGGCGGTCTGACCCTCCACGCTCGCGACGCCGCCGCTGAGCAGCACCAGCCGGCTCACCAAGTCCGGCCGCCGCAGCGCCAGGCGCAGGACGACGCTGGCGCCGTTGCTCCAGCCGACCAGCCGGACCGGCCCGAGACCGAGCGCCTCGATGAAGCCGGCGATGTCGTCGGCGAAGGTCTCGTAGGAGTAGGGGCCCTCGACGTCCGCGGTCCGGCCGTGGCCCCGGCACTCCGGGGTGAAGACCCGGTACCAGTCGGCGAGCAGGTCCAGCTGCGCGGTCCAGCTGCCGGCATAGCCGCCGGTGCCGTGGACCAGCACCACCGGCTCGCCCTCTCCGGCGACTTCGTAGTACATGCTCAGACCGTCGCCATCGATATCGGCATAGGCGCCCATGGCAGTTCCCCTCGTTCCCTGTCCGGACGGCTTCGGCGTCCGGCACCGGCAACCAGGGTCGCGAAGGCGGCTGGCAGACCGCTGACGGGCCGCTGACAGCGCCCCGTCAGCCGTGCTCAGCCGTGCTCGGCTTCGGCACCCGCCTTGCGCGCCCGGTGCGCGCGCACGCGGCCGCGGCTCGCGCACGCCGGGGACGGGCACCAGCGGCGCCGGCCGTCCGGATCGGCGAAGACGCCGCGGCAGTCGGACTCCGGACAGGACTTCAGCGCGTGACGCTCGGGACCGGTGAGGTGCTCGGCGGCCTGGCGGGCGACCCGGCCCAGCGCCGCGGCGGCGTCCTGCGGCGCCGGCCGTCCCAGGCCCGGCGGACCGGCGGCGGCCGTGAGGTCCAGCGGCCCGTCGTGGGCCGCCAGGAAGGCCGTCAGGGCCGGTGCGGCCTGCGGGGACGGATCCTCGCCGGTGGCGGCGGACAAGGCCAGCGGACGCAGCGTCTCGCGCAGGTGGCATGCCAGCTCCAGATCCGCGTCCGTGACCGGGGCCCGCGGCGCGAGCTCCACGGCGGCCAGCCAGTCCGCCAAGCGCTCCGGAGTGGGGATGCGCTCCTCCGGATGGCGGCCGAACGCACTGCCCCGCGTGGCGAGGAGGTTCAACCACGTCGCCCCGGTGTCGAGGCGGAAGGGGATGGGTTCCATGGCGAAAAGTGTAACGGTGATGGCGTTACATCTGCTAGCGTTCTCAAGTAACGCTTGAGGCGTTACATCAATGGGGAGGACTCGCCATGGACTTCGAAGCCGCCATCCTCGACCGCGGGGCCGGCTACGCGCTGCTGGACGTGCTGCAGGACGAGACGACACAGAACGCCGCGCTGCCGGCCGTGGAGAAGCTCGCGCCGGGCTTCACCGACTGGATCGTGACCGCGCTGTTCGGCGGGACGTACCAGCGGGCCGGCCTGACCCTGCGCGAGCGGCAGATCGCGAACCTGGCCGCGCTGACCGCCCTGGGCGGCGTGGACCCGCAGCTGATCGGGCACGTGAAGACCAGCGAGCGGGTCGGGATGAGCCGCGAGGAGATCGTGGAGGTGTTCGTGCACCTGGCGCCGTACGTGGGGGTGCCCAAGGCGCTGGCCGGGCTGCGGGCCGCCGCGACGGCGTTCGACGCCGGGACCGCGCGATGATCCGCACGGTCCTCGGCGACATCGCGCCCGACGAGCTGGGCGTCACCGACTCCCACGACCACCTGTTCTTCGCCTCGGTGAAGCTGGCCGGCCAGGAGCTCGACGACGCGGCGGCGGCCGGGGCCGAACTGCGGGCCTTCGCCGCGGCGGGCGGACAGGCACTGGCGCAGTGGACGCCGATGGGACTGGGACGGCGCGCGGAAGAGCTGCCCGCGCTGTCGCGGGCCACCGGGGTGCACATCATCGCGGCGACCGGGCTGCACCAGGCCGGGCACTACCCGCCGGAGCGGCTCGCCGTGCTGCTCGACGGCCTGGCCGAGCGCTTCATCGCAGAGCTCGGCGAGGGCCTGCGGCTCGATGAGCAGCCCGATGGGGCACCGCTGCCGGCCCGGGCCGGACTGATCAAGGTGGCCGGCGACTTCCACCAAATGGACCGGCACGCCTCAGCCGTCTTCGAGGCGGCCGCCGCCGCGCACCACGCCACCGGGGCGACCATCGCCGTGCACCTGGAAGGCGGCACCCATCCGCTCGGCGCGCTGACCACGCTGCACGACCGGCTCGGGGTCCCCTCCGGCTCGGTGATCCTCGGCCACCTGAACCGCTTCCCCGACCCCGGACCGCACCGCGAGGCCGCCGAGGCGGGCGCCTTCCTCGGCTTCGACGGACCCTCGCGGGCCAACCACGCCACCGACTGGCGGCTGTTCGACCTGCTCGGCGCGCTCGTCGAGGCCGGCCACGCCGAGCAGGTGCTGCTCGGCGGCGACACCACCAGCGCCGCCGCCCGCGCCGCGAGCGGCGGTGGACCGGGCATCCCGTTCCTGCTCACCGACATCAGGGCCCGGGCGCTGCGCGACTTCGGCCCCGAGACCGCCGACGCCGTCTTCCGCCGGAACCCGGCGCGCGCCTTCGACACCGACTGGCGCCTCTGAGAACGAGGACGAGGACGCGGAAGGGCCCGCCGGCGCACATCGCGCGAGCGGGCCCTTCCGTGTCCTGCTTGGTCTTGCTTGGTCTTGCTTGGTCTTGCTTGGTCTTGCTTGGTCTTGCTTTGATCCTGCCTGGTCCTGCCGGGTGCTGATCAGCGCTTCAAGCTGTCCTTGACCTCGGCTATCCGCGCCAGCAGCCCGTTGACGAACTGCGGCGACTCGTCGGTCGACATCAGCCGGGCCAGCGAGACCGCCTCGTCCAGGACCACCGCGTCGGGCACGTCGGACTGCCACAGCAGCTCGTACACGCCGATCCGCAGGACGTTGCGGTCCACGGTCGGCATGCGGTCCAGGGCCCAGCCCTCGCTGTGCTCGTCGAGCAGGTCGTCGATCTTGTCCACGTGCTCCAGCACGCCCTCGACCAGGGTCGCCGCGTACGGCTGCACGGCCGGGATCGTGCCCTCGGGCCCCTGGGCGCGGACCCGGGCCTGGGTGTCGGCCAGGACTGTGCGCGGGTCGACGCCCCGCAGATCCGCCTCGAAGAGGATCTCCAGGGCCCGCTGGCGGGCCTTGCTGCGCGGTGAGGCCATCAGCTGCTGACGCGGCCGAGGTAGGAACCGTCGCGGGTGTCGACCTTGACCTTCTCGCCGGTGGTCAGGAACAGCGGGACCTGGATCTCGTGGCCGGTCTCCAGCTTGGCCGGCTTGGTGCCGCCGGTGGAGCGGTCGCCCTGCAGGCCCGGCTCGGTGTACTCGATCACGAGCTCGACCGCGGCCGGCAGCTCCACGTACAAGGGCGTGCCCTCGTTCGTGGCGACCAGGGCCATGGTGCCCTCGAGCATGTAGTTGGCCGCGTCCCCGACGGTGTCGCCGGAGACGTACAGCTGGTCGTACGTGTCCATGTCCATGAACACGAAGTCGGTGCCCTCCTGGTAGAGGTACTGCATGTCGCGGCGGTCGACGTTGGCCGTCTCGACCTTGATGCCGGCGTTGAAGGTCCGGTCGACCACCTTGCCCGAGAGCACGGCCTTGAGCTTCGTGCGCACGAAGGCGGGGCCCTTGCCGGGCTTGACATGCTGGAACTCCACGACAGACCAGAGCTGGTTGTCGATCTTGAGGACCATGCCGTTCTTCAGATCGTTTGTGGACGCCACGTCGGTGTGTACTCCTGCTTCCCGACTGCCGGCCCTGGCGAGTCAGGCCGCATCCAGCGGCCTACAGCACCAGCAGTTCCTTGGTGGTAATGGTGAGCAGCTCCGGACCGCCCTCGGCCTTCGGCCGGACCACCAGGGTGTCCTCGATGCGGACACCGCCGCGGCCCGGCAGATAGACCCCGGGTTCGACGGTCACCGGAGTGCGATCATCCAGTGTACCCGGCAGGCCGGCACCGAGCCTCGGGTCCTCATGGATCTCCAGGCCCACGCCGTGTCCGAGGCCGTGTCCGAAGTGCTCGCCGTAGCCGGCCGCCTCGATGACCTGCCGCGCGGCGGCGTCCACGTCGGCGCAGCGCGCGCCCGGCTCCAACGCCTGCCGCCCGGCCTTCTGCGCGGCGAACACCAGGTCGTAAACCTCGACCTGCCAGTCGGCCGGGGCCCGGCCGACCACGAAGGTCCGGGTCATGTCGGCGTGGTAGCCCTGGTAGAGCGCGCCGAAGTCGATCTTGAGGAACTCCCCCTCGCCGACCCGGCGCTCCCCGGGCCGGTGGTGCGGCACCGCGGAGTTCGGGCCGCAGGCCACGATCGTGTCGAAGGCCCGGCCGTCGGCGCCGTGGTCGGTCATCCGGCGCTCCAACTCCTGCGCGATGTGCCGCTCGGTGCGCCCGATCAGGATGGACTCGGTCAGCTCGGCCAGCGCCCGGTCGGAGATGGCGCAGGCCTCGCGGATGAGCGCGATCTCACTCTCGTCCTTGACCCGGCGCAGCTCCTCCACCGCGTGCCCGAGCCCGACCAGGTTCGCGGCCGGCGCGGCCGCGGTCAGCTCGGCGGAGAGCTGCCGGTGCTCCTCGACGGTGATCTCGTGCTCCTCCACGGCGATCCGCCGCAGCCCGTCCTTGGCGGCCCGCTCGACCAGCGCCGGCGCGCAGTGCCGGACGATGATCCGCTCCACGTCCGGCACCTCGGAGGCGGCCTGGGTGTCGTAGCGGAAGTCGGTGCAGAACACCGCGCCGCCCCGGGTGACCAGCACGGCGCCGTTGGAGCCGGTGAAGCCGGTCAGGTAGCGGACGTTCACCAGCTTGGTGACCAGCGCGGCGTCCGCGTCCACCGCCTCCAGCCGGGCCCGCAGCCGTTCGCGGCGGGCGGCGTACGCCGGGGGGTCGATGGCGGCGGGTCCGGTTGCGCTGCGGTCTGCGGTCATGCCCCCCAGACTACGAAGCTCCGTTCACTCCGGCAGCTCAGACAGGGCCCTTAGCGCAAGAAGATACGAGCCGATCCCGAACCCGGCGATGGTCCCGCTGGCCACCGGGGCGATGACGCTCTTGTGCCGGAACTCCTCGCGCGCGTGCGGATTCGAGATGTGCACCTCGATCAGCGGCGCGGTGCGCTGCGCGGCGGCGTCGCGCATGGCGTAGGAGTAGTGCGTGAACGCGCCGGGGTTGATGACCACCGGCACCCGGCCGTCGGCGGCCTCGTGCAGCCAGCGCACGATGTCGCCCTCGTCGTTGGTCTCGCGCACCTCGACGTCGAAACCGAGCTCGGCCCCGAGCGCCTCGCAAGCCTTGACCAGGCCGGCATAGGAGACTGAGCCGTAGACATCGGGCTCGCGGCTGCCCAGACGGCCCAGGTTGGGGCCGTTCAGGACCAGGACTTTGCGCGGCCGGCTCACAGGTCGACCACTCCCCCGGCGCTCTGCTCCTCGGCCACCTCGCTGTACGCCGCGACCAGCAACGCCGGGTCCGGCCCCTCCAGCACCGCCGGCTTGGCCAGACCGTCCAGCACGATGAAGCGCAGCATGTCCGCCCGCGACTTCTTGTCCACGCGCATGGTCTCCAGCAGCTTCGGCCAGGCATGCCCGTCGTACCCGGTCGGCAGGCCGAGCGCGGTCAGGATCTCGCGGTGCCGGTCGGCGGTGGCGTCGTCCAGCCGCCCGGCTACCCGGCCGAGTTCGGCGGCGAAGATCATGCCGACGCTGATCGCCGCCCCGTGCCGCCAGCGGTAGCGCTCATTGCGCTCGATGGCATGGCCCAGGGTGTGGCCGTAGTTCAGGATCTCGCGCCGCCCGGCCTCCTTCAGATCCGAGGAGACCACGTCGGCCTTGACCGCGATCGCGCGCTCGACGAGCTCGCGGGTGTGCGGGCCGTCGAAGCGCTTGGCGCCCTCGATGTCCGCCTCGACCAGCCGCAGGATCTCCGGATCGGCGATGAACCCGCACTTGACGACCTCGGCCATGCCGGCCACGAAGTCGTTTGCGGGCAGCGTCTGCAGGGTGTCCAGGTCGCACAGCACACCGGCCGGCGGGTGGAACGCCCCGACCAGGTTCTTGCCCTCGGCGGTGTTGATGCCGGTCTTGCCGCCGACCGCGGCGTCGACCATGCCCAGCAGCGTGGTCGGGATCTGCACCACCCGCACGCCCCGCAGCCAGGTCGCGGCGGCGAAGCCGGCCAGGTCGGTGGTGGCCCCGCCGCCCAGACCCACGACCGCGTCGGTGCGCGTGAAGTTGGACTTGCCGAGCACTTCCCAGATGTAGGCCAGGACCTCGACCGACTTGGCCTCCTCGGCGTCCGGGACCTCGATGGTCAGCGCCTGGTAGCCGGCGTGCTCGATGAGGTCGTCGCGCACCGCCTCGGCGGTGGCGGCCAGCGCGCGCGGGTGCACGATCGCCACCCGGACGGCCTTGGTCCCGATCATGGCGGGCAGCTCGCCGAGCAGACCGTGGCCGACCACGACCTCGTAGGGCGCCTCGCCGCCGACCTTGATGCGTGTTTCGCTCGTCACTTCCCCAGGCTTTCGACGATCTCCGCCGCGACCTCTTCGGGCGCACGGTCGGTACGGACGGTCAGGACGGCGACCTCTTCATAGAGCGGACGCCGCTCATCCATGAGCTTGAGCAGGGTGCCTCGCACGTTGCCCAGCAGCAGCGGCCGGTCGCGGTTGAGGCCGACCCGCGAGGCGGCATCGCTGAGCGTCACCTCCAGGAAGGCGACCCGGTGCTCCTTGAGCAGGATCCGGGTGTCGGCATCGAGAATGGCGCCGCCGCCGAGCGCGAGCACGCCGTCATGGCCGGCCAGCGCCTCCTTGACCGCGACTTTCTCCAGCGCGCGGAAGTGCGGCTCGCCGTGCTCGACGAAGATCTCGGAGATCTCCTGGCCCGCCGCGGCCACGATGTCCTCGTCGGAGTCCCGGAAGGCGACGCCGAGCTGCTCGGCCACCAGCCGGCCGACGGTGGACTTGCCGGAGCCCGGAGCCCCGACCAGGACGACGACCGGGCTCACGCCTGCGCCCCCTGCTCAGGCCCTGCGATCCGCACGGGCATGTTCGCGAGGTAGGACTCGTAGTTGCGCCGGGTCTCCCGCACCGAGTCGCCGCCGAACTTCTCCAGCACCGCGTCGGCCAGCACCAGCGCGACCATCGCCTCCGCGACGACACCGGCCGCCGGAACCGCACAGACATCCGAGCGCTGGTGGTGCGCCACGGCCGACTCACCGGTAGCGGTGTCCACGGTGCCCAGGGCCCGCGGAACGGTCGCGATCGGCTTCATCGCGGCCCGCACCCTCAGCACCTCACCGGTGGACATGCCACCCTCGGTACCACCGCTGTGGCCGGTACGGCGCCGCACGGAAAGCGGGTCGCTGCCCACCGCCTCCATCTCGTCATGGGCCTGCGAGCCGGGGATACGGGCCAGCAGGAAACCGTCGCCGATCTCCACACCCTTGATGGCCTGGATCCCCATGACAGCCCCGGCCAGCCTGGCGTCCAGGCGCCGGTCGGACTGCACATGCGAACCCAGACCCGGCGGCAGACCGTAGACGACCACCTCGACGACACCACCCAACGTGTCGCCGTCCTTGTGCGCCTGATCGATCTCGGCGATCATCGCCGCCTCAGCCTGCGGATCCAGACAGCGCACCGGCGAGGCGTCGAGCTTCTCGACATCCCCGGGCAGCGGCAGGACGGCATCACGCGGCGACTCGGCGGCCCCGATCCCGACCACATGCGAGACGATCTCAGCCCCGATGGCCTGCCGCAGGAAATCCCGCGCCACCTCGCCGAGCGCCACCCGCGCCGCGGTCTCCCGGGCCGAGGCACGCTCCAGCACCGGCCGGGCGTCATCGAAGCCGTACTTCTGCATGCCGGCCAGATCCGCATGACCGGGACGCGGCCGGGTCAACGGCGCATTGCGCGCCTGCGCGTCCAGCACCTCGGGATCGACCGGGTCGGCGGCCATGACCGTCTCCCACTTCGGCCACTCGGTGTTGCCCACCTGGATCGCGATGGGGCCACCCTGCGTGAGCCCGTGCCGCACACCACCGAGGATGGTCACCTGGTCCTGCTCGAACTTCATGCGCGCGCCGCGCCCATAGCCGAGGCGACGCCGGGCGAGGGCATCGGTGATGGCCTTGGTGGACGTCTCGACCCCGGCAGGCAGTCCTTCGAGGACCGCGGTGAGGGCCGGACCGTGGGATTCCCCTGCGGTGAGCCAACGTAGCGACATGGTGCGATTCTTCCACGTCTTGACAGGCGAGCCGGACGACGTTCGGGGAGTGGACGAGCCCCGAGACCACACGCTGGGTGTCCCGGGTCTTGCCACGCGCTCATGAACCCAAATCCCGTTGCACACCGCACCCGCCCGCTGGCACAGTGCCAAGTTCGCCCCCGGAAGGACAGCCCGTGGTCGTCTACGCCCTCATCTCCCGACAAGCGTTCCGGCGCTACCTCACCTACCGCGGCGCCCTGCTCGGCGGCGTACTGGCCAACACCGTCTTCGGCGCCATCAAGGCGTTCATCATGACCGCCGTCTGGGCGCAGCGGCCGAGCATCGGCGGCTACGGCCTGGCCGACGCCCTCACCTATGTCTTCCTCGCGCAAGCGATGATCGGTCCGATGTCGCTGCTGGCCAACGGCCTCGACATCCCGGCCCGCGTCAGGTCCGGGGACATCGGGACCGACCTGTTCCGGCCGGTCGACTTCCAGAACTACTGGCTGGCCACCGATCTGGGCCGTGCGGCCTTCGCCGTCCTGGGCCGGAGCGTCGTGCCCTTCGTGATCGGCGCGCTGCTGTTCCACCTGCACGTCCCGGAGGATCCGCGCGTCTGGGCCGCGTTCCTGGTGGCGGTGTTCCTCGGCACCATCGTCAGCTTCGCGCTGCGCTACCTGGCGGCGATGTCCGCCTTCTGGCTGCTGGACGAGAAGGGCGTGACCGGCCTGGCCAACGTCCTGACCTCGTTCCTCGGCGGCATGATCGTGCCGCTGGTGCTGTTCCCCGGCTGGCTGGGGCACCTGGCGCGGATGCTGCCGTGGGCCTCGCTGGTGCAGCTGCCGGCCGACGTGTTCCTCGGGAAGCGCACGGGGGCCGCGATCGGCGGGGCGTACCTGTTCGAGATCGGCTGGGCCGCGGCGCTGCTGCTGGCCGGGCGGCTGGTCACGCGGCGGGCCCGGCACCGGGTGGTGGTCCAGGGTGGCTGAAACCAGGGTTGCCGAGACCAGGGTGGCTGAACCGGGTCTGGAGGGAACGCCGCCAGGAGCAGTGGCGACATACATATGGACCGCCCGAATGTGGGGACGCTCCGCGCTCCAATACCGCGCCTCAATGATCCTGACCATGGTGAACTCCGGCTTCACCGCCAGCCTGGAACTCTTGGGCATCCTGGTCGTCTTCGGCAACGTCAGCTCCATCGGCGGCTTCTCACTACCGGAAGCGCTCTACCTCTACGGAACCGCCCAAGCCGCCTTCTTCACCAGCGACCTGCTCTTCACCGGCACCGAATACCTCGCCGACCGCATCCGCCTCGGCACCTTCGACGGCCTGCTGATCCGCCCAGTCGGCGTCCTCCCCCAGGTGTTCGCCGACCAGTTCACGCCCCGCCGCCTGGCGCCGCTGGTCCCGGCCTACGCCGCGCTGGCGATCGGCGTGGCCCGGGCACCGGTGCACTGGACGCCGCTGCGTGCCGCGATGGTGCCCTACACGCTGCTGATCGGCGTCGCGGTGTTCGGGGCGATCTGGATCCTGGTCGGCGCGTTCCAGATCGTCGCCGCCGACGCCTCGGAGGTGATGAACAGCATCACCTACGGCGGTCAGTTCATGACCTCCTATCCCTTGTCGCTGTACGGCCGCAAGCTGATGCTGTTCCTGACCTTCGGCCTGCCGTTGGCCTACGTGAACTGGCAACCCACGCTCTACGTCCTGGGCCACCCCGACCCGCTCGGCACCCCCGCCTTCCTCCGCTTCGCCGGGCCGCTGTTCGCCGCGGCCCTGTGGGCGCTGGCGCTGCTCGCGTGGCGCCAGGCCCTGCGCCACCACCGATCCACCGGGAGCTGACCGCCGTGACCTCTGTGATCATCGAGGCCGAGAACCTGTCGAAGACCTACACGCTGCGCAAGAAGGCCGGCCGCCTGAAACGCGAGCGGACCACCGTCGAGGCGGTCCGCGACCTGAACCTCGCCGTCGCCGAGGGAGAGCTGCTGGGCTACATCGGGCCGAACGGCGCGGGGAAGTCCACTTCGATCAAGATGTTCACCGGCATCCTGTCCCCTTCCTCCGGGACGCTGCGGGTGGCCGGATTGGAGCCGATCCGCGACCGCAAGCAGTTGGCCCGGCGCATCGGCGTGGTGTTCGGGCAGCGCACCACGCTGTGGTGGGACCTGCCGCTTCGCGACTCCTTCGCGCTGCTGCACCGGATGTACGCGGTCCCGGACGCGCGGTTCGCGGCGAACCTCAAACGCTACGTCGCCCTGCTTGAGCTGGAGCCCCTGCTGGACACGCCGGTCCGCCAGCTCAGTCTCGGCCAGCGCATGCGCGGCGACCTGACCGCGGCGCTGCTGCACGAACCGGCCGTGCTCTACCTGGACGAGCCGACGATCGGCCTGGACGTCACCAGCAAGGCCGTGGTCCGCGAGTTCCTGTCCGAGCTGAACCGCGAGCAGGGCACGACGATCGTGCTCACCACCCACGACCTGGACGACATCGAGCGCCTGTGCCGCCGGGTGGTGGTCATCGACCACGGGACCGTCGCCTACGACGGCGAGCTGACCGCGCTGCGAGCCCGGGTCGCCGCGGACCGGACGCTGGTCGTCGACCTCGCCGGGCCGGGCCCGGCGATCGACGTGCCGGGCGCGACGGTCACCCGGGTCGACGGCGCTCGGCAGTGGCTGGCGTTCCCGGCGGAGGCGAACGCGGCGGCTCTGGTGGCCGCGATCGCGGCGCGCTACGAGTTGCTGGATGTGTCGATCCGCGACGCAGACATCGAAGAAGTTATTCGCAACCTGTACACAGGCTGATACGGTAACCCGGCAATCTCGGGCGTAGCTGCTGGTCTGCACCATCTTCTCTGGGAGGCGCGTTGTCCGGATCGACGGTCCCCGGGTACACCGGAACCCGGGTGCTCGGCACTGGAGAAGCCGGCCGGATCGACGAGGCCGTGCACGACGCGAGCGGCGACCGGGTCGCGGTCACGTACCTGAGCGGGCAGCTGTGCTCGGACGAGGTGTTCCGCGAACGCTTCCGCCGGGAGGCGGAGCTTCTGGCGGGCCTGGAGCTCCCGAACGTGGTGCGGGTCCGTGATCTGGTGGAGTCCGGGAACGACATGGCGCTGGTCACGGACGCGGCGGAGGGCGCAGCACTGCGGAGGGTGCTCGCGATCTCCGGTCCGCTGTCCCCGGAGGCGGCGCTCGCGGTGCTGCGCGGGTCGCTGCTCGGGCTGGGCGCCGCCGGCGAGATCGGGGTCGTGCACCGGGACTACCAGCCCTCGGACGTGGTGATCGCCCCCGACGGGGCGGTGAAGGTGGGCGGCTTCGGGCTCGCGGTGCGGACCGAGGCGATGATGCCCGCGCCCGGTACGCCTTCTTATATGGCGCCTGAGTTGTGGGAGGGTGCGTCGCCAGCACCGGTGTCCGATATATACGCGGCCACGGCCACCTTCTACGAGTGCCTGACCGGGCGTGTGCCGTACTCGGCGGACTCCGTGTTCGAGCTGCAGACCATGCACCGGGCGGCGCCGATACCCGTGGCCGACGTGCCGGCGGCGCTGGCGCCCTTGCTGGCATTGGGGTTGGCCAAGACTCCGGCGGAGCGGCCGGCGACCGCCGCGGCGTTCCTGGCCGAGCTGGAAGCGGCCGCGGTCGTGGAGTACGGGCTGGAGTGGGAGTCGCGCGGACGGCAGGCGCTGGCGGCTTCGGTGGCGGCGCTCCCCGAAGACGCCATGTTCGAGGTGCCGACGAGTGTGCTGCATTTCGTTTCGGCCGACGCCCAGGACGCCGCCGCCACCGCGTTCGACGGCGTGGGGATGGGGCGCGGGACCAAGATCGGAATCGGCGCGGCCGTGATCGCGGTGATCGGGGCGGTGGTGGCGGCGATGGCCCTGTCCCCCGGCAAGCACAGCGCGGCGGCGGCCGGGCCGTCCGGCGGGATCGTGTCGAGCGGCGCGGACCGGGCCTCGTCGGCGGACGGCGGGGCGTCGCCCGGGGTGGCGGGAGCCGATCCGAAGCCGGGTTCGAGCCCTGTGGGCAGCGGCTCCTCAGGCTCGGCGACGACCGGGACCGGGACCTCGACAAGCGGCCCGAGCACGGCGACGACCTCGAAGACCGGCCCGGGCTCGACGCCGGCGACCACGGCGACGCTGGTCGGCCTGCCGGTGCCGACGCTGAACTCCTGGGACCCGCCGCCGACCTCCCCGCCGACCGAGCCGCCGACCACGACCGGCCCCGGCACCACGACCGGGAGCAGCACCCCGCCGACGACGCCGAGCGTCACGGTGACGATCTCGGCCAGCGCCAGCATGACGAAGAGCTCGTACAGCGGGCCGTGCCCGCCGACCGATCCGCCGACGGGGGCGGTGACCTTCACCGTGGGCGGGCTGCCGACCGGCAGTTCGGTGCCGATCACCTACCACTGGCACGTGGTCGGCGCGGCCGGGAGCGGCTCGGGCAGCGGCGAGCTCGACGCGCGCGACGGCACCACGACGACCGGGTTCACGGTCACGGTCGACCAGCATGCGCAGCAGAAGGGACTGTCCGGCACAGTCGAGGTCACGTGGAGCGCGCCGGGCACGTCCGGGGGCACGGCGACCGCCGGGTCCGTGGACATCGTCTGCACCCCCGGCAGCGGGGCCAGCAGCGGCGGCGGCGCCACGAGCGGCGGCTGAGCAACCCGCCGAGTGCCCGCCGAGTGCCCGCCGAGTGCCCGCTGAGCACCCGCCGAGCACCCGCCGAACGCCTGCTACGCCAGACCCAGCGCCTCGACAACGAACCGCCGGACCTCGCTGAAGGACGGCGGTTCCTCGTCGCGCCCGGCGAAGACCAGCTGCACCGACCCCACCAGCATCAGGGTCTTGAGCTCGGGGTCGAGGGCGGCGGGGAGCCGGCCGAGCGTGCGCTCGGCGTCGAGGTAGCCGGCCACCATACGCGTGCCCTCGGTCAGCACCGGCAGGCCGGGGACGCCGGCCGCGCGCAGCCGGGCGCGCAGGCCGTCGCGGAAGGTCACCAGGGCGAGGACGTGCCGGGCCACCGAGCCGAAGAAGTCGGTCAGCGCCTCGGCCAGGTTGTCGGCCGGATCGCCGTGCCCGGCGCGCGCCCGCAGCCGCTGGTCCTGCTCGGCGACCCGCTGCGCCCGGTCGATGAGGTAGTCGGCGAGGAAGGCGTCGAAGTCGGCGAAGTGCCGGTGCAGCACGCCCTTGGCGACGCCGGCCTCCTCGGTGACCGCCCGGCTGGTCAGCGCGGCCGGCCCCGGGCCGAGCAAGACCCGCTCGGCGGCGTCGAAGAGCTGCTGGCGGGGGTCTCGGATGGCGATGCCGGTCGGCACGGCGGGTTCCTTCCGTGGACGAGTGGGCAGGCGCCCATTAGAGTGGGCGAGCGCCCATTGGAGTGGGCACATGGTCACTGTAGCTGGAGACACCGTGTCTGAGCAGCCCCGCGAGCCGAACGCCGAGCCGAACGCCGAACCCGCCGCCACGCCGAGCGCCGAACCCCACCAGCCGCCCTCCCCACCTGCCGGCAGCGCGGTCTCCGCCTCCTTCGGCGAGGACCCGGCCCGCTACGACCGCGCCCGCCCCGACTACCCGCGCGCGCTGATCGACCGCATCGTCGGCGGGCAGCCCGCGCGCACCGTGCTCGACGTCGGCTGCGGCACCGGCATCGTGGCCCGCCAGCTCCAGGCCGCCGGGTGCGCGGTCACCGGCGTCGAACCGGATGCGCGGATGGCGGCGTTCGCGGCGGAGCGCGGGGTGGCTGTCGAGGTCGCGACCTTCGAGGACTGGGATCCGGCGGCCCGGCTCTTCGACACCCTGACCGCCGGCATGACCTGGCACTGGGTCGACGCGGCGACCGGTGCCGCGCAGGCGGCGCGGGTGCTGCGCCCCGGCGGCCGGATCGCGCTGTTCTGGAACGCCTTCCAGGTCCCGCCGCAGCTCGCCGAGGCCTTCGCCCGGGTCTACGCCGAGATCCTGCCGGAGCACCCGATGTACCAGCACGGCGTGCGGGCCGGCAAAGAGGTCTACGCACCGCTGCTCACCAGCACCGCCGACCGGCTGCGCGACGCCGGATTCGAGCAGGTCGAGCACTGGCGCGACGAGTGGAAGCGCACGTACACCCGCGCCGAGTGGCTGGACCTGTTCCCCACGTTCGGCGGCCACGCGCTGCTGCCGCGCGCGACCGTGGCCGCGTTGCAGGAGGCGATCGGGGCCGAGGTGGACGCGGTCGGCGGGGAGTTCGAGGTCGAATACGCGACCGTGACCGTCGCGGCCATCCGCAGCTGACCACACGCCATCCCGACTGTACTCGGCGTGGATACCAGATCAGCGGCGCAGTGCTTCCACCGGCTCGATCCGAGCCGCGCGCAAAGCTGGATATGCGCCCGCCAGCAACCCGACGAGCGCGCCGATCAAGGGTGCGGGCAGCACAGTGACAGGGTTCAGAATCGCAGTCCAGTCTTTGACGAGGGCGACGACCACGACGCCGCCGACGCCGAAGGCGGTCCCCAACAAGCCGCCGAGCGCGCCGACGGCGGTCGACTCGGTGAGGAACTGCGCCGCGATGTGCCGCGGTCGGGCTCCCAAACTGCGACGGAGGCCGATTTCACCGGTACGTTCGATCACCGACACCAGCGTCGTGTTCGCGATGCCGACGGCACCGATCACCAGCGTAATGCCCGCCAGCAAAAGGAACAGGCTGTTGATGTCTTTGGTGACGTGGTCCTTGAGACTGTGAGGATCCGGCGGCGGGACAACCGTGAAGCGGTTCGGATGCTCGGGTGACAGCGCAAGCGCGGCCTGGGAAGCGACGAGCGGCGCCGCACCGAGCTTGGTCTGCACCAACATGCCCGCCGGGCTGTCTGATGACGGGGCGCCGAAATCCTTCTCAGCCGTACCAGCCGGAATGATCGCACCGAGGAGGAGCTCGGGCTCGCGCTCCAAGTCGGAAATGATGCCGACCACCAGGTAGGGAACACCGTTGATGAAGACTGCGGGTTGGGCGGTCAACCGGGAGACGCCCAGGCGGCGGGCCGCTGAATCGGAGAGGACGACCACGTGCTCGCCGCGGTGCTCGGTAAACGCGTCGAACAGACGGCCCTGCTCGATCGTCGGGCCCATCGCCGCCACGGCGTCGGGGGAGGCTGCGTAGACCGGAATCGGATCGCCCCCACCGTCCTGCCCGTCCGCGATGCTCGGTGGGTTGGCCGCGACAGGAATATCGCGATTCCCCGGCCGCTCAAGCTTCCACCACACGCCGGCGTGGACCACGCCGTTCAGGCGCTCGATGCGGGCGTCGGCGTCCGGCGGGAAGTCGTAGCGGACTTGGCCGTCGATGGTGCTGCCGACCAGGGCTGGATCGCCCGAGTCGGTGATGTCGACCTGAGTTGCGGACAGCACGGAAAAAGCCGAGGAGACCTGCCCGCCGGCGGTCGAGGTCAGGCCGAGGATCACGACGAACGAGCCCACGCCCAGCACCGTGCCGAGCATCGTCAGCAGCGTGCGCGCGGGACGCTGCACCAGGCCGGCCAGGGCCTCGGAGCCGAGTTCCCGGATCCGGAGGCGAGAAGGTGCGACATCCTGAACGGCCACTGAGCGCCGTGTTCCAGAAAGGTCAGAGGACATCGGCCACCGTCGCCACCGGTATCTGTTCGCTTACCAAGCCATCGTGGATCGCCAGCACCCGGCAGGCCCTGGCGGCTACGAGCGGGTCGTGGGTGATGACCAGCAGGGTCAGCCCACCTGTGACGAGCTCGTCCAGAAGGTTGAGCACAGCCTCGGCGGTCGCGGAGTCCAGATTGCCTGTCGGCTCGTCGGCTAAAAGCAAAGTCGGCTGCTTCACCAACGCGCGAGCAATCGCGACGCGCTGCCGCTCACCGCCGGACAAGGTGGACGGCAGCGCGGCCAACCGGTGCCCGAGCCCCACTTTCCGCAGGGCGCTGACCGCATCGGCGCGGCGTTCGGCTTTGCTGCGGCGATCGGTATAGAGCTGCGCCAGCATGACGTTCTCCACGGCAGTACGGTGCGGCATCAGGTGAAACGCCTGGAAGACGAAGCCGATCCGGCGGCCACGTATAGCGGTGCGATCCCGCTCCGGCAGGCGCGCAACGTCGATTCCGTTCAGCAGGTACTCACCGGAGGTAGGGCGGTCCAGAAGCCCCAGCACGTTCATCAGCGTCGACTTGCCCGAACCTGATGGGCCGATGATGGCCACGTGCTCCCCGCCGACTACCTGGAGAGTGGTAGGACGGAGAGCGACCACCGGCGGAGGACCCGGATACGTCCGGGCGACGCCCCGGAGATCCAGAACTGGCGGGGAGTCCTCGGCCTCGACGGCCGCAACGGTCCCTTCCATCATGAGCGCCTTCGGATTGCTCACCGCTGAGCCTGTCCGATGACGACGTTGTCGCCTGCCCGCAGGCCGTTCGGATCAACCGGGGTCACCTGGACATCGCCATCGGCACTGCCCCCTGCGGTCACAAGCATTTTCTGCTGAGTCCCATCCGCCCTGACCACGGTGACTGAGGCCTGCCCATCGGCACCCGTTGACACCGCAGACAGCGGCACCGCCAAAACCGCACCCGCGGTCGCCGCCTGTGCGATCGTGACTCGCACGTCCTGCCCGGCCCAGGCCGCCGACAGCGGCGTGACCGGAGTCATGACCAGCGGATACCCGGGCGTTGTCTGAGCGCCCGGACTCGAAACGGTCTGTCCGGCGTTCCCGCTTCCCTGGGCCACCCCCTGCGGATCAGCGTCTGGGGACGCGACAGCCCCCTGCGGATTGGCGTCCGAAGGTGCGGCCCCGTTATTGAGCGGACCGATGCTGGACACCGTCCCCGCCGCCTGCTGGTCTCCCAGTGCCTCAGCATCCAACTGCACCGACATCCCGGGCTTCACCAAACCATTCTGGCCCGGCTGAAGCACCGAATCGACCACCAGCGCCCCGGATTCAAGCGTGAGCAAAGACCCGGATACGGCCTGACCGAGGCCGGCGGTCAGCTTGGTCGCGCGGACCGGGAACGAGGGCACGAAGACGACCTCCGAAGCAGGGACCATCGCACCCGTCGATGCCACAAGGTCCGACTGCGCCCTGGTTGCTTTGTCGAGATCCTGAACGGCGTAATCATACGAAATCTGGGCGGTCGCCTTCGCGTCCCGCGCAGCCTGAACAGGGCTGTCGCCGTGCGCGGCCGCCGTGCTCGGTCCTGGTACCGGGGCACCTGGCGTCCTACCCGGGCTGGTCGGCGACACTGGACCACCCGGTCTGGACGGGGTCGACGCCACTGCCGCGACGGCGTCGGCAAGCTCGTCGGTCGCCTTCTGAAGCGCCAGCTTGTCAGCGGCGACCGTACGCTGCGCCGTTGTCACCGCATCGGCGGCTGCCTGCAGAGCCTGCCGGTCGCCCGCGTCGTTCGGTCCACCAGTTGTCGGCACCGGGTATCCGATGTGCTGGTAGAACGCTGCGACAGCGGACTTTGTGTCGGGCCCGAAGTGCCCGCGGACGTCGCGCGCAGCAGAGAAGCCCAGTTGGCTCAACGCGTCCTGGAGCTGTGCCACGTCACTCCCGTCCATACCGGGCTTGAGGTCTCGGTAGGCGGGCACCAGCCCGCCCAACGCGATGATCGGACGACCGGATACCTCGATCAACACGTGCCCGGCTCGGATCTCGTCCCCGGCCTTGGTCGTCACTTTCGACACCACGAGGACCCCGCTGGACGTCCCGGATCCCCCAGACCGGGGCGTCACCGCGATCTCGCCCCCAGCCACGACCATCCCGCGCACGATCACCGTGTTCTGCAGGACTGTGCTGAGCACGGGCGCGGTCAGCACGGACGGGGTCGGCGCCCTCGTCTCGGCCGCCTGCTCGGCAGGGGACTTCACGTACGCCGAAGCCGCCAGACCGCCGGCGGCGATCAGCGCCGCGACCAGCGCCGCAACCAGGAACAACCGTTGTCGGCGAATGGTCTTCGACAGAACGGCGAGCGTGGTGTCCGAGATGTCGTCGGGCATCGACGAGCTTGTCGGGTCAGACATACGAGGTTCAGCATCCAAGGTGTGCGGGTTTCGACGTGCCGCGCGGAACGCGCGGGCCAACGCCCGGGCAATCATCGCCGTATGCCACGACGGCCTTCGCGCCCTAACAGGCGCCCGAGCAAGTGGCGACCACCTTCGCGGCGTTGGCCAGTTGGCCGTTCTCCCAGTCCTTGATGGCTTTCAGCTGGGTGGCGTGGTCAGTGATCGCCTGATTCTCATAGCTTTGATAGACGCCTGCGATCACGTTCACCAGGTTCGTCTTTTGTTTGCACTTCACATCAGCAACCGCGACGGCGACCTCGGACGACGTCGGTACCGCACTGCCCCATCGCCGATCCCCCGCCGCGTCCTTGGGCGTCGCATACGAGAAACCCATGCTCTTCATACAGTCGCTCCACGCACTGTTCGCCACGCGGATCTGAGGGCTCTCGTTCTGAGCCCGCACTGCGAGCTGGAAACGGAGGTCGCCGACGAAATTGGCGTCCTGTGCGGTCTGCCCTTGGCTGAGCTTCGCCGTGGCGGAGCCGATACATCCGCCCGGCGGCACCATCTGACCATTGACGTAACCGGTCTTGGAACCCTGCAGAACAACCACCTCGGCGGGATCCTGAGTCGGCATCGCGCCCGTGCCTGATTGGCCCGTGCCCGATTGGTTCGACGCCGAAGACCCGGTCATGGGCGCGTGGTAGCCGAACCGGCTGGCCGCCTCCAACTGGGTCGGCCGAAACCAGGCCAACGGGCTCTGCGCATCCGCCGAAACAGCCTGCGGCACGGAGCCGGCAGACGACGCGGGATAGCCGAACCGTTCCATGCACGTCGCGATGAGGAAATGTTTCGCGTCATTGAGGGTGGCCGTCTGCGCCGACGTCATGATGTAGGCATCGAGTGGCAGAGACAGCACCGTTCCCTGGCTGCCGTCGGCGGCAGCCAGATCGACTGCCGGGGCCGCCGTGATCTGCGGGTACAGGGGCCCCTTGCCCGATGACGTCGATGGCTGGGCGGCGGAGTCTCCGCAGCCCGCGAGCACAGCCGTCGCGGCCAGGGCGGCAGTCACGATGCCAACGATTCTCATCTGTCCCAATCACTTTTCTCATGGTTGTTCACTTCGAAAACCAGCGTCTGCCACCGCAGTGGAATAAGCGGCGGATCACCGACTGGCAATCCGCCGTCGACTGGGTCAGTTACATGCGCCGCCAGCCCAGTTGTAGGACATCAGGTTGTTCTTATACGGTGAGCTCATCAAGTTGTGGCTGTTCTCCGGCGCAGTGGTGAAGGGCGGGTACCCAGCGCCGTTGCAGTACGAGTTGATCCACCCGTTGAACGTCATGTAGGCCGAGTAGTTCGCAGTCGAAGCATCGTTGTTGCCCAGCGGATCACCATTGCTGAAGTATTCGCCGTTGGCTGTCGGGGTGTCATCCGAGCCACAAGTACCTCCCCCACAACCTTCTCCAGTCCAGATCCAGAAGGAACCGCCTCCATAATTTGAGTTTTCAAATACACATCCGGCTCCCACCGTCCGCGGGCAAGGAGATGAAGTCTCCGCCTCAGACCTGGGTGCATTCACCAACAGACCACCGAGCACCACGGAAAGTGCGATCAGCAGTATGGCAATCGGATGCCTCGCTCGGACACGGCTTGCGTACGTCTCCAACGGTGTAACCCTTCTCTTCCTCGCGCCAGAAGCCGGCCGCGGGCGACCGGCGTATACGAGCCCTGACTCAACAGGCAGGGCTCCGTGACCGTCAAGATCGGCGGGCCTCGCCCGCTCGCCGGTGGCTCAGAACCATGACCCGCGAAACGGCGGAGTGCCCCCACCCCTGGATGATCTTGATGGGCCGGCGCGAGACCGTCCACTCGCAGCACCCTGACACCATCGGCGCATTCCGGCCGGTCGGCACGCCAGGCGGGCGATGCCCGGCCTCGTGGTGGATATGGACGCCTCGACCGTCATCCGCCACTCGGAGAAGGCCTACCGGACCGTCACCGGGGAGCACCTCAACGTCACTGAGAAAGCCGATCTGGACCGGGCTCCGCAGTACGCGAGACATCAAGGTGCAGTGACCGTGCGAATTCACTCGTCGGCTGCGGATCGCGCGATGTCCACGCGAACGGCGATCGCGCCCTCAGCGCCCAGCCAGCGCCGCTTCCCCAGCGGCCCGCATCTCCGCCACCGGCGCCGGCACCCGCCCGGTCATCAGCTCCACCTGCAGCACCGCCTGGTGCACCAGCAGGTCCAGCCCGCCGAGCACGGCGCCGCCACGGTCCGCCCACGCGGCGGCGAGCGGCGTCGGCCAGGGGTGGTAGAGCACGTCGAACAGGGTCCCCGGGGACGCCGGAACCGACGCCGCGAGGCCGTCCGTCGCGCCGGCCGGCGTCGTGCTGATCACGAGCTCGCCCTCGAACGCCGCCGCGGCCTGGTCCCAGTCCCGGATCCGCACCGCGGTGCCGACCGCCTCGGCGATCGCGTGCACCTCGGCGTCGCGGGCCCGGTTCCGGATGTAGATCTCGACTTCGCCCTTCGCGATCCCGGACAGGGCCGACAGCGCCGAGGACGCCGTCGCGCCCGCGCCCAGCACCGCCGCCGACACCGCCTCCGTCACGCCGCGCTCGGCCAGGGCGTTGACCAGGCCGGGGACGTCGGTGTTGGTGCCGGTGCGCGAGCCGTCCGCGGTGAACAGCACCGTGTTCACCGCCTCCACCGCCCGCGCCGTCGCGCTCACCTCGTCCAGCAGCGGGATCACCGCGCGCTTGAGGGGCATGGTCAGCGACAGACCGGCCCACGAGGCGTCGAGCCCGGACAGGAAGTCCGGGAGCGACGCCTCGTCGACCTCGTGCGCGTCGTAGGTCCAGTCGGTCAGGCCGAGCGCGGCGTACGCGGCCCGGTGCAGGACCGGGGAAAGCGAGTGCGCGATCGGCGAGCCGAGGACGGCGGCGTGGCGAGTCAGCTTCGGCTCCTCACTTGTTGCAGGCGTGTTTGAACTCCGACGTCTGGTGGACGTTGAAGAACGACGTACCGGTGGGGGTCACGCACCAGTAGTAGCTGCCGTCGCCGGCCGGCGCCAGCGCCGCCTTGATCATGTCGTCTGACGTTATGTAGACCGGCGTGGGGGGCAGACCGAGGTGCGTGTAGGTCGAGTAGGGGTTGTTCGGGTCTGCGACCTGCCCCTTCAGCGGGGTCTGGCCGGGGGCGAGGTGCGGGAGGGTGTACAGCGCCGTGGAGTCCACAGCCAGGTAGTCCTTCGCCTTCAGGCGGTTGTAGACGCCCTCGGCGACCTTGGGGGCATCGCTGGGGTCGTTGACCTCGCCCTCTTCGATCGAGGCGACCTTCAGGACGTCCTCCGGCGTGCACTTGACGGTGCCGCAGGTCTGCGTCGCGGCCTTGGCCACGAAGTTGATGCTCTTCAGGAACGCCATCCGGTTGGCGACCATCTGCGTCAGCAGGCTCTGCGGCGTGTCGGACGAGGTGATCGAGTAGCTCCCCGGTTCGAGCATCCCCTCGACCGTGAACTTGTGGTCGAGCGAACTCACCGACCACGCCGGCAGGCCGATCGCGTTGCTGGCGATCGCCGTGTCGAAGTCGGACTGCTTGTAGTGCCGCTTCGCGATCAGGTCGGCGATGACGTCCTTCGACCACTCGTGAGACGTCACCACCACCGTCGAGGCGTCCGACAGGTTCGACTTCTTCAGCAGTTCCAGCACCGCGTTGGTGCCGGAGATCTGCGGGCAGATCGAGTACGTGCCGGCGGTGATGCCGGTCGAGCCCTGGTTCTGGTTCGCCGCGTTGACGTAGGCCCGCGTGCTCTTCACCACGCCGGCGCTCAGGAGCGCGTTCGCGATCTGCGAGCCGGTCGCGCCGCGCGGGATGTCCACCGGCACCTTCGCGCTCGCCTGGCAGGTGGCCGCGGCGGTGTAGTCGGGGGCGGGGCCGTACTTGCCCTTGTAGTAGGAGTAGCCGGCGTACATGCAGCCGCCGAACAGGCTCAGGATGCCGACGAGGACGAACAGCGGGGCCCAGGCGCGCAGCTTGCCGCCGCGGCGGCGCGGGGCCTGGTCCTCGAAGAAGCCGCCTTCGTCCCAGTCGCCGCCGCCCTGGCCGTAACCGCCCTGGTCGTAGCCGCCCTGGCCGTACTCGTCCGCGGCGGCGCCGCGGCGGCCTCGGCTCCCCCGGCCGCCGCGCGAGCGGCCGGCCCGGCCGCCGCCGTCGTCGTCCCAACCCTGGCTGCCGTGCTCGGCATACGCCGCGTCGTCGGCGGACGCCGAGCCGGTGTCGCCCCAGCCGTCGTCGGCATAGGAGTCGGCCGCTGTGGCGGTTCCGCCGGCGCCGTACGGGTCCTGCGACGGCTGCGCGTACGGATCGATGACTTCGCTCTGCACGACCTTCGGGCCCGGGCGGGCGGCCCGGCGGCCGCGCGTGCCGCCGGCGGCCGGCGCGGCCGGCTGCTGGCCGTAGTCCGGCTGCGCCTGCTGGCCGTAGCCGGGCTGCTGGTAGCCCTGCTGTGGTTGCTGGCCGTACTGCGGCTGCTGCGGCTGTTGCGGCTGCTGGCCGTAGCCGCGCCCGCCGCCCTGCGGCTGCTGGGCCTGGCCGCCGTAGCCGGGCTGCTGGCCGTAGCCGCGCTGCGGGCCGGGCTGGCCCTGAGGGTCCTGCTGGCTGTAGCCGCGCTGGCCCTGCTGCTGGCCGGACTGGTCGTACCCCTGCTGGCCCTGAGAACCCTGCTGCTGGCCGTAGCCCTGCTGGCCCTGCTGTCCGTACGAACCCTGCTGCTGGCCGTAGCCCCGGTCGGGCCCGGACTGCCGGCCCTGCTGCTGGCCCTGCTGCTGGCCCTGCTGGCCATACGACGGATCCTGCCCATACGGATCCGACGGCTGCGCATCGGCCCTCCGGCGGCCACGCCCCTGAGGCGCGTCGCCCCCGTATCGCCAATCGCCGTCGCTCATCAGTTGCCGTCCTCCAGCTGGACCATCAGGCCGGGCGGACGTCCGGACATCCGTTCGGCATCAAGTGCGTTCTGCAAGATAACCACGGCGGCCGCTTGGTCTACCACCGATCTGCCTTTCTTGGCTTTGACCCCGGATGCCCGCAATCCCTGCGTCGCGGTGACCGTGGACAGGCGCTCGTCGACCAGGCGGACCGGCAGCTCCGGACCGAGGCGGCGGGCCAGATCCCGGGCGTAGCCGCGGATCTTGGCCGCGGCCGGGCCCTCGCCGCCGGACAGCGAGCGCGGCAGGCCGACCACGATCTCGAAGGCCTCGTACTCGGCGGCCAGCGCGGCCAGGCGGTCCAGGGAGGCGCGGCGCGGCTCGGCCTTCACCGTCTCCACCGGGGTGGCCAGCAGGCCGTCGCGGTCGCAGGAGGCCACGCCGATCCGGACGGTGCCGACGTCGACCCCCAGCCGCACACCGCGGCGCATCTCGCGCTGCGGGGACGAGTCCGGAGACTGGTCCGGAACCTGTGGCAGCTCCATGATCCGCGCCTCCTCCTTCCGTCCGGGTACGGTTCACGCCAACCGTGACGCGTCCGTGACCGTACCCGGTTCCGGCCTCCGCTGTCGCCTCCGGCGGCGATGCCCGACTTGCCGGACACGGCATGACAACACCCGAATCACCGTGCGTGACAGAGCCCGGGACCGACTCGGCGGTCCCGGGCCCCGAAACGTCAGGCGCAGCCTACGCGGCCACCTTCTCCGCCACCGCGCGGCCCACGCCCTCCAGCGCCGCCGGGATCGCCGTGACGTCCGTGCCGCCGCCCTGCGCCACGTCGTCCTTGCCGCCTCCGCCGCCGCCGAGGGTCTTGGCCGCCGAGCGCACCAGCTCGCCCGCCTTCAGACCGAGCGCGCGCGAGCCCTCGTTGGTCGCGATGACCACGACCGGGCGCTCCCCCGCCGCCGCCGCGACCGCGACCACCGCCGGGCGCGTGCCGAGCCGGCCGCGCACGTCCAGCACCAGCTTGCGCAGGTCGTCCGCGGACGCGCCGTCCGGCGCCCGGTGCGTGACCACCGCGACACCGTGCACGTCGGTCGCGCCGTCCGCGAGCGAACCCGCGATCTGCAGCAGCTGGCCCGCCTTGAGCGCGGAGATCTCCTTCTCCGCGTCCCGCAGCTTGGACATGATGCCGCCGACCCGCTCGACCAGCTCTTCCGGCCGCGCCTTCACGACCTCCGCGAGCTGCGCCACCAGGACGTGCTCGCGCGCCAGGAAGTTGTACGCGTCGGTGCCGACCAGCGCCTCCACGCGCCGCACGCCGGAGCCGATCGAGGACTCGGAGAGCAGCTTCACCAGGCCCAGGCGGCCGGTGTTGTCCACGTGCGTGCCGCCGCACAGCTCGTGCGCCCACTCGCCGACCGAGACCACCCGGACCCGGTCGCCGTACTTCTCGCCGAACAGCGCCATCGCGCCCATCGCCTTGGCCTCGGGCTGGCTCATCACCTGCGCGGTGACCGTGAGGTCGTCGATCAGCAGCTCGTTGACGCGCTGCTCGACGTCCGCCAGCACCGAGTGCGGCACCGCGCCCGGGGAGGCGAAGTCGAAGCGGAAGCGGCCGGGCGAGTTCTCCGAACCCGCCTGGGTCGCGGTCTCGCCGAGCAGTTCGCGGAACGCCTTGTGAACCATGTGTGTCGCGGTGTGCGCGCGGGAGATCGCCGCGCGGCGCGCGGTGTCCACCTCGCCCCACGCCTCGGTGCCCAGCACGACCTCGCCGTCGCGCACGATCGCCCGGTGCGCGATCAGGTCGCCGACGGGCTTCTGCACATCCACGACCTCGGCCAGCGCGCCGTTGCCGAGCCGGATCAGGCCGTGGTCGGCGAGCTGGCCGCCGCCCTCGGCGTAGAAGGGGGTGCGGTCCAGGACCAGCTCCACCTCGTCGCCGGGCTGCGCCGAGCTGCCGACCTGGCCGTTGACCAGCATCGCCTTCAGCAGGCCCTCGGAGGAGACCTCGTGGTAGCCGGTGAACGCCGACGGGCCCGCCGCGTCGAGCAGCTCCCGGTACGCGGACATGTCCGCGTGGCCGGTCTTCTTCGCCCTCGCGTCCGCCTTCGCCTGGTCCCGCTGCTCCTTCATCAGGCGGCGGAAACCGTCCTCGTCGACCGTCAGGCCGGCCTCGGAGGCCATCTCCAGCGTCAGGTCGATCGGGAAGCCGAAGGTGTCGTGCAGCTTGAACGCCTGGTCGCCGGAGAAGACCGCGCTGCCGGACTTCTTCGCCTCGTCCGCGACGGTCTCGAACATCGCCGAGCCGGTGCGCAGCGTCTGCAGGAACGAGGTCTCCTCGGCCACCGCGACCGCCACGATGCGCGAGGAGTCCGCGATCAGCTCGGGGTAGGCCTGGCCCATCGCCCCGATGGTGGTCTCGACGAGATCCTTTATGGTCGCGCCGTGCGCGCCGAGCAGGCGCATGTTGCGGATCGCGCGGCGCATCAGGCGGCGCAGCACGTAGCCGCGGCCCTCGTTGCCGGGCGTGATGCCGTCGCCGATCATCATCGTCGCGGTCTTCACGTGGTCGGTGACCACGCGCAGCGAGACGTCGTTCTTGGTGTCCGCGCCGTAGGTGACGCCCGCGATGGACGCCGCCTTGTCCAGGATCGCGCGCGAGGTGTCGATCTCGTACAGGTTGTTGACGCCCTGCAGGATCGTCGCCAGGCGCTCCAGGCCCAGGCCGGTGTCGATGGACTTGCTGGGGAGCTCGCCGAGGATCGGGAAGCCGCCCTTGTCGCCGCCCGCGCCGCGCTCGAACTGCATGAAGACCAGGTTCCAGAACTCCATGTAGCGCTCGTCGTTCACCGCGGGGCCGCCGGCCTCGCCGAACTCCGGGCCCCGGTCGTAGAAGAGCTCCGAGCACGGGCCGCAGGGCCCGGGCACGCCCATCGACCAGTAGTTCTCCTTCATACCGAGACGCTGGATGCGCTCGGCCGGGAAGCCCGCCTTCTTCCAGATCTCCTCCGCCTCGTCGTCGTCGAGGTAGACGGTGACCCAGATCTTGTCCGGGTCCAGGCCGAAGCCGCCCTCGGAGACCGGCGTGGTGCACAGCTCCCACGCCATCGGGATGGCGGTCTCCTTGAAGTAGTCGCCGAAGGAGAAGTTGCCGCACATCTGGAAGAACGAGCCGTGCCGGGTGGTCTTGCCGACCTCCTCGATGTCCAGCGTGCGCACGCACTTCTGGACCGAGGTCGCGCGCGGCCAGGGCGCCGGCTGCTCACCGAGGAAGTACGGCTTGAACGGGGCCATGCCCGCGATGGTGAGCAGGGTGGTCGGGTCGTTCGAGATGAGCGACGCCGACGGGACGACCGTGTGGCCCTTCTTCTGGAAGAAGTCGAGCCAGCGGCGGTGGATCTCCGCGGATTCCATGAGCTTGTCAGCCTTCTGGGAAATGCGGCGCGCGTCGGGTGATGTCCCTGGCGCCGCGATTGATGACGGGGCGTCGGGGTGGGCCGGCTCAGCCGGGCAGGGCGGCGGCCGGCCCTAGATAGCTCGCGCCTTCTTGGAGGAACCATCGTCCTCACCCGCGGGGGGCACATCGATGCCCAGCGCGACGTTCAGTTCGTCCTCGCGGTCGCGCGCCAGCTCGCGCACGTCCTCGAAGAACTCCTTGACCGAGTCCAGCAGGCCGCCGCCGGAGACCGAGACCCGGTCCGCGATGCCCGCGGGGGTCAGCTCCTTGGCGGTCGCGGTGACCTTGCGGAAGACCAGCACACCCGCGGTCGCGCCCATGGACACCCAGAAGAGGCGGCGCACAGTTCCCGTGAACATCAGACCGTCATCCCTTCTTCTTGTCGGCGCGACGGGCCTTGCGGTCCGCCTTCAGTTCGGCCTTGACACGCTTGGCCACGTCCTCATTCTTGCGCGAGGTGATGGCCGCGCGCACCCCATAACTGAAGGAGGCCACCTTCACCAGCGGTCCGCCGATCGCCGAGGTGGCGGTGGAGACCAGGCCGGAGACGTTCTTGGACATCGTCTCGACGTTGTCGGTGATGGCGTCGACCTTGACCAGCTGGGCGTTGCCGTTCTTGACGGTGTCGGTGATCTCGTTCAGCAGCGGGACGGTCTCCTGGGTGATGCCGGCGACCAGCTTGGTCGTCTCCTTCAGCACCTCGGCCACGCGGACCAGGACGAAGGCGAAGAAGCACACTCCGATCGCGAAGAAGATCGCGAACACCAGTCCGACAATCGCGCCAGCGGACACCAGGGACTCCCTGAGTTGTTATCGATATTGAAGACACACGCCCTGTATGAGCAAGACATTGCGTATGAGCACAGCACCTTACCGCGCGGCCTGGGGTATCAGGCACGGGGCTCGGCGGGGTTACGGCATCGGTGTGTCAGGAGCCGTCGGGGCCTACAGCATCGTCCGTACGGGCGTCTACGCCACCGAGCATGGCCCTGACACGGTCGTAGACGTCGGAGTAGCGGGCCTCCGCGCCGTGCCTGGTGGGCTCGTAGTAGCGGCGGTCCTTCACGGCGTCCGGGGCGTACTGCTGCGCGGCCACGCCGCCGGGGACGTCGTGGGCGTAGACGTAGCCCTGGCCGTGGCCCAGGGACTGCGCGCCGGAGTAATGAGCGTCACGCAGGTGCGGCGGCACCGGGCCGGCCAGGCCCTTGTGCACGTCCTCCAGCGCGGCGCCGATCGCCTTGACCGCGGAATTGGACTTCGGGGCCAGGGCCAGGTGGATCACCGCGTGCGCCAGCGTGATCTGCGCCTCGGGCCAGCCGATGAAGGACACCGCCTGCATCGCGGCCACGGCCACCTGCAGCGAGCTGGGATCGGCCATGCCGATGTCCTCGCTGGCCGAGATCACCAGGCGCCGGGCGATGAAGCGCGGGTCCTCGCCGGCGTCGACCATGCGCGCCAGGTAGTGCAGGGCCGCGTCCGCGTCGCTGCCGCGGACCGACTTGATGAAGGCGCTGGCGACGTCGTAGTGCTGGTCGCCGTCCCGGTCGTAGCGGACCGCGGCGCGGTCGACGGCCTGCTCCAGGATGTCGAGTCCGAGCTCGGCCGGGCCCCGGCCCCCGGCCGCCGCCAGCGCGCCGGCCGCCCCGGCCTCCAGCGCGGTGAGGGCGCGGCGGGCGTCGCCGCCGGCGATGCGCAGCAGGTGCTCCTCGGAGTCCGCCGGGAGCGTGACCTTGCCGGCCAGGCCGCGCTCGTCGTCCAGCGCGCGGTGGATGACCTCGCGGACGTCGTCCTCGGTCAGCGGCTGCAGGGTCAGCAGCAGCGAGCGGGACAGCAGCGGGGAGATGACGGAGAAGTGCGGGTTCTCGGTGGTCGCGGCGACCAGGGTGACCCAGCGGTTCTCCACGGCCGGCAGCAGGGAGTCCTGCTGGGCCTTGGAGAAGCGGTGGATCTCGTCGAGGAACAGCAGGGTCTCGCGGCCGTACATGCCCAGCTCGCGCTTGGCCCGGTCGACGACGGCCCGGACCTCCTTGACGCCGGCGTTGATCGCGGACAGCTCGGCGAAGGTGCGCTCGGTGGCGTTGGCCAGCACGTAGGCCAGGGTGGTCTTGCCGGTGCCGGGCGGGCCCCAGAGCAGGATGGAGGAGGGCACGGTGACCCCGTCCCCGGCCTTGACCAGCCGCCACAGCGGAGAGCCGGACCGCAGCAGGTGCTTCTGCCCGACGATCTCGTCCAGGACGCGGGGGCGCATGCGCACCGCGAGCGGGGCCGCGATCCTGGCCTTCTCGGCGCCCGCCTCCTCGAACAAGTCCAGCTGCTCCACGTCACGACCTTAGCGCCCCGGGCTGACAGCCCCGTCCGCCACAATGATCGTCATGATGGAAGCGATGACCGAACCCGTGATACGGCGCACGGAGTCGACCGACGAGCTGTTCGCCGCCGCGGGCCGGGACTACCTGCTCCGCTCGGACGCCGCCCCGGAGGAGTCCCTGGCCGACCAGGGCGTGGCCTGGCTCGCCGCGGACGGCGGCTTCGCCTTCGGCGGCTCGAAGCAGGGCGCGGACCTGGTCGACTGGCTGACCGTGATCGGCACCCCGGACACCGCCCTGGCGCTGTTGCGCCGCGCGCTCGCCGAGCTGCCGCGTCCGCCGCACGGCTTCAGCGTCCCGCGGGAGACGGACCTGGGCTCCCTGGCCGCCGGGGAGCTGGACCAGTGGGACTTCATGGCGTTCGACCCGGCCTGGGGCGTGGACCTCGCGGTCCTGCCCGGCGAGGAGCGGGTCGCCGAACTGCTGCCGTCGGCGGCCGCCGACGCCGAGATCCGCGAGTTCCTGAAGCTGGCCAACCCCTCGCACTCGGCCAAGCCGGGCTGGGAGGGGATCCAGGCCTGGGGCGTGGTCCGCGACGCCGGGGGCGCACTGCTGGCCTGCGGCGCGTACTGCCGGCGCGACGGCGGCAACGGCTACCTGGCGTCGATAGGCACGGCCCCGGCCGCCCGCGGCCAGGGCCTGGGCGCGGCGGTGTCCTCCTGGCTGACCCGCCGCTCGGTGGCGAACGGCGACGACTTCTGCGCCCTGGGCCACTGGCACCCCAACGAGCCGGCCCGCCGCATCTACGCGCGCCTCGGATACCGCACGACGCACCAGATGAAGAGCGGCAGGCTCGCCGCGTGAGCCGCTTCGACCTGCGCGAGGTGTCGGTCCGCCGCGAGGGGCACCTGATCATCGACCGGGTCACCGCCACGATCGCCCCGGGGCGCTGCACGGCCCTGGTGGGACCCAGCGGCGCGGGCAAGTCGACGCTGCTGCGCCTGTTCAACCGCCTCGACGACCCGAGCGAGGGCACCGTCCTGCTGGACGGCGCGCCGCTGGACTCGCTGGACGTCCTCGCGCTCCGGCGGCGCGTCGGACTGGTCGGCCAGCGCCCGGTGCTGGTGACGGAGTCGGTCCCGGAGGAACTCCGCGTCGGCGCGCCGGACCTGGCCGACGACCAGGCGCTGGCCCTGCTCAAGCGCGTGGGCCTCGGCGAGGAGTTCTACGACCGGCCCACCCATGGACTGTCCGGCGGCGAGGGCCAGCGCGTGTGCCTGGCGCGCACCCTGGCGGTCGGCCCGCAGGTGCTGCTGCTGGACGAGCCGACCTCGGCGCTGGACCCGGAGGCCGCGGCGGCGGTGGAGGACACGCTGTGCGGTCTGCTCGGCGACGGGCTCACGGCGATCCTGGTGAGCCACCGCGCGGCGCAGGTGCGGCGGATGGCCGACGACGCGCTGGTGCTGCGGAAAGGGCGGCTGGTGGAGAGCGGGCCGGTCGCGGAAGTGGCTTATGTGAGCGAGGGCGATTAGCGGCGGCGTCGGGGCCGCCCCCTACACTCGCCCCATGAGCAGCCCCGCAGTCCCCGAATGGACCGGCGTAGCCCTCTCCGTCAGCCTCGTCGCCGTCGCCGTGCTCATCGCCTGGCGCCAGCGCCTCGGTCTGGCGCGCGAGGTCGTGATCGCGGCCGTGCGCGCGGGGATCCAGCTGTTCCTGGTCGGCGCGGTCCTGCTGTTCCTGTTCAACCACACCGGCCTGCTCGGCGGCTTCGGGTGGCTCGCGGTCATGGTGCTCATCGCCGGGCAGGTGGCCGGGCGCCGGGGCGGGGGGCTACGGCATTCCCGGTACGTCGCCACCGCCTCCGTGGCGATCGCCGCGGCGGTGACGATGGGCGTGCTGATGGCGTTCGGGGTGATCCAGACGACGCCGCGGGTCGTGGTGCCGGTCGGCGGGATGGTGGTCAGCGGGTCGATGGCGGCGACCGGGGTCACGCTGTCGCGGCTGGTCGCCGAGGCGCGCGGGCAGCGGGCGGCGATCGAGGCGCGGCTGTCGCTGGGGCTCAGTGCCGCCGCCGCCTTCGCGCCGCACCGCAGGGAGCTGCTGCGCACCGCGCTGATCCCCACGCTGGACTCCACGAAGGTCGTCGGGCTGATCAGCCTGCCGGGGGCGATGACCGGTCTGATCCTGGCCGGGGTGTCACCGGAGGTGGCCATCCGGTATCAGATCGTGGTGATGTACATGCTGCTGGCCGCCGCGGTGATGGGCGCGCTGGCCGCCGCGGAGCTCGGGCAGCGGATGTTGTTCACTCCCGCACAGCAATTGCGGTAGTCGCCAAGGGAGGCCGGAACCCCAGCTCAGGGCACCTGAAGGTGGTCGGAGCAGGCATCGACAACCCTCTTCGACCCTCAATTGCAGCCGTCCGTTAATCGCTCTCTCAGGCTGGTGTGCCTAAGCTCCACTCCCATGACTACGTCTAGCAGCACCGACAGCACCGACCGCGTGGAGGCCGTCGAGGCCGACGACGCGGAAACCGAACTCCTCGTCGACGCCGTGCCGTCCGACGAGATCGTGCCCGAGCTCGTCGAGGGCGCGGACGACCTCCCGGCCTACGACGACAAGCCCGGCTCCGGGGGCGTCATCGCCGCCGGCGCCGCCGCGGTCGCCGCCGCGGGCCTGGCGATCACCTCCCTGGGCGGCAACTGGCTGGGCGACGTCCTGTCGCAGCGGCAGTCCCTGATCGGCCAGATCAACACCGCGAACGCCGCCGCCGACGCCATCATCAAGCAGCGCTACACCGACGTGTGGCACAAGCAGGCGTTCGTCAGCATGGGCTTCGCGATCGCGGCCGTCGTGATCGCCGCCGCCACGCTGTTCCTCGGCGCGTTCGCCGCCAAGCAGCAGCCGCCGGTCTGGGTCCGCGTCCTGGTCTGGGGCGCCCTGGCGCTCGGCGTCATCGGCATCGGGATCTCGGCGGCGATGTACTTCGACGTCTTCACCGGGACCATCAGCGTCCCCGCCGGCGCCGCCAGCGGCGGGCAGTGAGCCGGAGGGACACCCCCTACCGGCGGGCCCACTCGTCCGCTGTGAGTTCGTAGCGAACCTCCCCGTGCTCGGAGCCCTCGATCGGCTCCAGCTCGGGGAAATACGTGTCCACGTGCCTCATCCCCAGCTTCTCCAGCACGTGGCGGGAACCACTGTTCACGAACATCGTGTCGGCCCAGACGAGCCGCACCCCGAGTTCGGTGAACGCCTTGCGCAGCAACGCCTGCGACCCCTCGGTGGCATAGCCCCTGCCCCACGCGGCGTGCCGCAGCCGATAGCCGAGCTCGACCTCGTCCAGCGGTCCCTCGGCCTTGGGCCGCAGGATGAACCAGCCGATGAAGGCGCCGCCGTCCTTCTCGTGCGCGGCGAACAAGCCGAGCTTGTACTCCCACTTCTCCAGGCCGGCCAGGATGTTCGGCAGGTGCCGCTCGCGGACGGCCTCAGGGGCGGTCGGCACGCCCCCGGTGAGGTACCGCATCACCGCGGGGTCGCTGTCCAGCTCGATCAGCAGGTCGGCGTCGTCCTCGGTGAAGGGGCGCAGGAGCAGGCGGTCGGTCTCGAGGTAGGTGTCCACGACAGCCGATCATCGCCGACCGGCGGTCACGCCACCCAACGGTTTTCCTCCGGTACCGGCGGCAGCACGGTCTCGCACCGGAACGCCGCGGCCAGCCGCCGCACCGCGTCGCGCAGCGTCTCCTCGGGAAGCGTGTACGGGATCCGCACCCGGTGCTCGAACGTCCCGGGATCCACGCCGAACTGCGGCCCGCCGACCAGCCGCACGCCGAAGGCCGCGGCCCGGTCCGCCAGCTCCGTGGACGACGGCTCGCCCATGTCCACCCACAGCGACAGCCCGCCGGGCGGCCGGCGCCACGTCCAGTCCGGCAGCTCCGCGGCCAGCGCCGCCTCCAGCGCGGCCCGCTGCCGCCGCAGCCGCTCCCGGCGCTCCTCGACGATGCCCCACCCGCGCCGCAGCAGCGCCGCGGCCAGGATCTGGTCCACCACCGAGCCCGCCATGTCCATCGCCACCCGCTGGCCGGCCAGCTCGGTGGCCATCCGCGGGGTGGTCCGGATCCAGCCGATCCGCAGGCCGCCCCAGTGGCTCTTGGACATCGAGCCGACGCAGATCACCTGCTCGGCGGCCGCGCGCGAGACCGAGGCCGGGAACGGCGGCGGGGCCGGGACGTCCAGGGCCATGTCCGCGACGGTCTCGTCGTTGACGATCCAGGTGCCGGCGGCCCGCGCCGCCTCCGCGGCCTGGGCCCGGCGCTCGGGCGACATCAGCGAGCCGGTCGGGTTCTGGAAGTCCGGGATCAGGTACGCCACCCGCGGCGCCGTCTGGCGCAGCTGCGCGGCCAGCACGTCGGACTCGATGCCGTCCTCGCCGACCGGCACCGGCACCGGCCGCAGCCGGGCCCGCCGCATGGCCTCCACGCTGTTCGGGTAGGTCGGGCTCTCCACCACGACCCGGTCCCCCGGCCCGCACAGCAGGCCCAGCGCCAGCACGTTGCCGTGCTGCGCCCCGGAGGTGATGACGATCTGGTCCGGCGTGGTCGGCAGCCCGCGCTGGACGTAGCGCTCGGCGATCAGCTCGCGCAGCTCCGGCCAGCCGGCGTGGTAGTAGCCGGTGTCCGCGGTCAGCGCCGCGATGGTCGGCGCGACCTCGGTCAGCACCTCGGCCATCAGCTCGCCCGGCATGCCGAAGGAGGCGCAGGACAGGTCGATGGCCACGTCCGCGGCGCCGGGCTGGCTGGGCAGCAGCCAGCCGCCGGAGACCTGGGGGCCGGCGCCGGGCGGCAGCGTGGTCCAGGTGCCCGAGCCGCGCCGGCTCTCCAGGAAGCCGTCCTCCCGCAGCAGGTCGTAGGCGGCGGTGACGGTGGTCCGGCTCATCCCCAGGGCGGCGGCCAGGTCGCGCTCGGCCGGGACCCGGGTGCGCAGCGCGATGCGGCCGTCCAGGATCAGGGCCCGGACGCTGTGCGCCAGCGCCCGGTAGGCCGGGCGGCGCTCGGACTCGGCGGCCGGGGTGCCGACCGCGCCCAGGTGCGAGACCTCGCGGATCAGCCGGGCCAGGCGGGTGCTGCCCACCGTGCGGTCGGTCGTCACCAGCTCCATCGGAGCAGCCATGCCACCCTCCTTCGATTGGCCCTACATCAGCGGGCCACTTGACCTCCATCCTGATGGAAGTGGCCCGCAAGGGCAATCCTCACAGGAGGCCAACATGACCAGCACGGCGTCCGCGGAACGTGCGTCCTCCACCGCCCCGGTGGCCGGCGACCAGGCCGAGCGCGCGATGCTCGGGCGGTACGAAGACCGGATCGCCGATCCGCTGCCCCTGGGGGCCGTGGCCCGCGCCGCACTGGCGTGGTTCTCGGCGCTGAGCTCTGCACTCTCGATTCCCCGGGACCGCCGTGCGCGCCGCATGGTCCAGCTCCAGCTGGGGCTGATCCTGTACGGCGTCAGCGACGGCATGATCCTGATGTCCGGACTCGGTGCGAACCCCTGGGACGTCTTCCACCAGGGCCTGGCCAGGCACATAGGCCTGCCGGTCGGCACGACGGTGATCCTGGTCGGCGCGGTGGTGATGCTGGCCTGGATCCCGATCCGGCAGAAGCCCGGCTTCGGCACCCTCAGCAACGTGGTCGTGGTCGGCCTGGCGATGGACGGCGCGATGGCCTGGCTGCCGACACCGCACGCCTGGTGGCTGCGCTGGGGCGAGATGCTGGCCGGGATCGTGCTGAACGGCGTGGCGACCGGCTCCTACATCGGGGCCGGCATGGGCCCCGGCCCGCGCGACGGCGTGATGACCGGCTACGCGGCCCGGGGCCACTCGATCCGCGTGGTCCGCACCTCGATGGAGCTCACGGTGCTGGCCGCCGGCTGGCTCCTGGGCGGCACGGTGGGCATCGGCACCGCGGCCTACGCGCTGCTGATCGGGCCGCTGGCGCACCGGTTCATCCCGCTGCTGGCGATCCGGCCGGAGAAGGACGCGGCAGAGCAGGACATGGGACAGCGGAACCCGGCAGAGCCGAACGCGGCGGGGCAGGCGGCGCGGGTCGAGAAGCCGCGCCGTGTGGCTTCCGGACAGCTCGTGTCAGAGAACTGCTGAGAAGCCAGAGCCAGACTCCGGAGCGCGTCTTCCTTGGTGGGGCCTTGGAGGACGCGCTCCGGTCATTCCGAAGCCCCGCTCAGAACCCCCGGGCCTTGCTCGGGCGGATCCGCGTCGCCACCGTGTACTTCTCCATGGCCTCGGCGACCGTCTTCCCGAAGTACTTCGCGGCGCGGTCCGTGTACTTCGCCACGAACTCCGGCACCTCGCCGATCGGCGGATGCCCGTCCAGGATCTCGACGTCGCCGGTGAAGACCGCGACCTCCAGGTCGTGCACGCCGCCGTCGAAGTGCAGCGCCACCGTCGGCCGCTCCGTCATCGAGCGGAGCCGGGCCGCGGTGTCGGAGTGGTAGATCAGGAAGCTGCCGTCGCCCCATTCGTCATCCTCATCCGGGGTCCACAGGAACCACACCGGGTTCGGTTGCGGAACGCCCGCGGCGTTGACGGTGACCAGCCAGATGATCTCCTCCTGGACCAGGCGGCGGCGGACGGTCCGGCCGTATTCGGTGGCCGGGTCCGGGAGGACGTGCGCACTAGCGGGATCAGTCATGCCCGCCACGATAGGCAGCCGTCCGCGACTATGCGATCAACTTCAGCACGGCATCGCAGAGGTCCCGCGGCAGGACGAAGGAGTCGGACTCCTTCATGTCCAGGACCACGCCGTCCACGCCGTCGTAGTCCGCCAGCCCGAACAGCGTCGCGGCGGTCATGTCGGCGGCGCCGGTCACCCCGGGGTCCCGCTTCTGGTGCGCGATGTACAGGTCCGGCGCGGTGAACGCCATGACGTAGTTGCCCGGCGGCTTCGGCAGCGCGACGACGCGGGGCCGGCCGGTGTCGTCGACCGGGACGACGTAGTGCTCGAAGCCGGCCAGCCGCGGGCCGAGGTCCTCGGCACTGGCGTTCAGGGAGCTCTCCACCTGTAGCGCGTCGATCCACCGGGCCAGAAAGTCCAGTACGGCGTCGTCGATGCCCACCGACCAGCCGTGCACGTCCGGCCCGGCGGGGTTCACCCGCACCTCCGACACGCCGCGGCCGAGCGCGCCGAACAGCTCCACCCCGCGCACCGGGCCGCCGGCCGCGGCGAAGGCGGCCCCGGCCTCGATCGCGGCCTGGACCCGGGCGGCGTCGGTGAACAGCCACAGGTCCCCGGGAGACGGCGCCCGGCCGAGAGCCGGCGTGGGGATCATGCTCTCGTAGACCTTGCGGTCCGGGAAGGTCTCGTTCAGCCACAGCATCGGCGCGTACCAGCCGTCGTGGGCGAGCAGCGCGCGCACCACGTCGCTCTCCGAGGCTTCCCCGCCTGCGTAGTCGGCCAGAACTCCGGTCACAGCAGCCATGAAGACCAGTCAATCAGGGTTCGCCGACACACGACAAGGGCGGGCCGGGATCGCTCCCGGCCCGCCCTGGCGCGCTTCTAGAGGGCCCTGAACCCCGGCGTCACGCCTTGGCCGGGCTCGCGTCCTTGCCCCCCTTGGGCTCGTACACCGCGTCCACCCCGGCCTCCTTGCGCTGCGCCGGCGTGATCGGCGTCGGCGCGCCGGTCAGCGGGTCGCCGCCGGTGGCGGTCTTCGGGAACGCCATCACGTCGCGGATGGTGTCCGCGCCGGTCAGCAGCGCGACCAGGCGGTCCAGGCCGAAGGCGATCCCGCCGTGCGGCGGCGGGCCGTAGTTGAAGGCCTCCAGCAGGAAGCCGAACTGCGACTGCGCCTCCTCGTGCGACAGCCCGATCGCGTCGAACGCGCGCTCCTGCACGTCCTTGCGGTGGATACGGATCGACCCGCCGCCGAGCTCGGTGCCGTTGAGCACGATGTCGTAGGCGTTCGACAGGGCCGAGCCGGGGTCCTTGTCGAAGGTGTCCAGGCTCTCCGCGGTGGGCGCGGTGAACGGGTGGTGCACCGCGTGCCAGCCGGTCTGCACGCCGGCCGCGTCCTCGATCGGCTCGAACATCGGGAAGTCCACGACCCACAGGAACTTCCAGGCGCTCTCGTCGATCAGCTCGCCACGCTTGCCGATCTCCAGCCGGGCCGCGCCCAGCAGCTCCTGGGAGGCGGTGCGCTTGCCGGCGGCGAAGAAGACCGCGTCGCCGGGCTTGGCGCCGACCTTGTCGGCCAGACCGGCCAGGTGCGCCTCGGACAGGTTCTTGGCCACCGGGCCGCGCAGCTCGCCGCTCTCGGCGTCGATGACCACGTAGGCCAGGCCCTTGGCGCCGCGCGCCTTGGCCCAGTCCTGCCAGGCGTCCAGCTCCTTGCGGGTCTGGGACGCGCCGCCGGGCATGACCACGGCGCCGACGTAGGGCGCCTGGAACACCCGGAACTCGGTGCCGGCGAAGTACTCGGTCAGCTCGGTGAGCTCCTGGCCGAAGCGCAGGTCCGGCTTGTCCGAGCCGAAGCGGTCCATCGCCTCGCGGTACTTCATGCGCGGCAGCGGCAGCGGGACCTCGACGCCGAGCGTCTCCTTCCACACCGCGGCCACCACGGCCTCGCCGACCTTCAGGATGTCCTCCTGGTCGACGAACGAGGCCTCGATGTCCAGCTGGGTGAACTCCGGCTGCCGGTCGGCACGGAAGTCCTCGTCCCGGTAGCAGCGCGCGATCTGGTAGTAGCGCTCCAGGCCGGCGACCATCAGAAGCTGCTTGAACAGCTGCGGGGACTGCGGCAGCGCGTACCAGGCGCCCGGCTGCAGGCGCACCGGCACCAGGAAGTCGCGCGCGCCCTCGGGGGTGGAGCGGGTCAGGGTCGGGGTCTCGACGTCGAGGAAGCCGTGGTCCTCCATGACGTCCCGGATGACCTTGGTGGCCTTGGAGCGCATGCGCAGCGCCCGGGCCATCGGCTCGCGCCGGATGTCGAGGTAGCGGTACTTCAGCCGCATCTCCTCGTTGATGTTCGAGCTCTTGTGCTCGTCGATCGGGAACGGCAGCGGCGCGGCCGGCGAGAGCACCTCGACGGTGTCCACCACGACCTCGATCGCGCCGGTCGGCAGGTCCGGGTTCTCGTTGCCCTCGGGGCGCACGCGCACCTCGCCGGTGGCCACGACGCAGTACTCGTTGCGCAGGTCGTGCACGGACTCGCTCTCGCGGACCACGACCTGCACGAACCCGGACGCGTCCCGCAGATCCAGGAAGGTCACGCCCCCGTGATCGCGCCGGCGGGCGACCCACCCGGCCAGCGTGACGGTGGTACCGGCGTCGGACGCGCGCAGCGTACCCGCCTCATGGGTGCGGATCACTTCAACTTCTCCTGAATCGTCGTGACGATGTCGGCGAGGGAGGCGGACTCCTGCTCCCCGGTCGCCAGTTCCTTGATCTGAATGACGTTCTCCGCGATGTCCCGCTCGCCGAGGATCAGCGCGTACTTCGCGCCGGACCGGTCCGCGGCCTTCATCGCGGCCTTCATGCCCTTGCTGCCGTAGCCGAAGTCGGCGGCGACACCGGCCCGGCGCAGCGTGGTGACCAGCTCGAAGAGCCGCTCGCGGGCCTGCTCGCCGAGCGGCACCGCGAAGACCCCGAGCTGCTCGCCGCCCGGGACCGGCCGGTCCTCGGCCTGCATCGCGAGGATGGTCCGGTCCACCCCGAGCGCCCAGCCGACGCTGGGCAGGCTCGGGCCGCCGAGCTCCTCGGACAGGCCGTCGTAGCGGCCGCCGGCGCCGATCGCGGTCGGCGAGCCGGTGATGCCGCTGTGCACGAACTCGAAGGTGGTGCGGGTGTAGTAGTCCAGTCCGCGCACCAGCTTGGGGTCGTCCACGAAGGCCACGCCGGCCGCGGTGAGCAGGCGCCGGACCTCGTCGTGGTAGGCCTTGCACTCCTCGCAGAGGTTGTCGCTGATCAGCGGGGCGTCGGTGAGCTGCTTCTGCACCGCCTCGCGCTTGTCGTCCAGCACCCGCAGCGGATTGATCTCCGCACGCTTGCGGGTCTCCTCGTCGAGGTCCAGGCCGCGCAGGAACTCCTGGAGCTTCTCGCGGTAGGCCGGACGGCACTTCTGGTCGCCGAGCGAGTTCACCAGCAGCGAGTACTCGGTCAGGCCCAGGCCCTTGTAGATGTCGTCGCCGATGATCAGCAGCTCGGCGTCCAGCGCCGGGTCCTCAGCGCCCAGGGCCTCCGCGCCGACCTGGGAGAAGTGGCGGTAGCGGCCGCGCTGCTGCTTCTCATAGCGGTAGAAGGAGCCGGAGTACCACAGCTTCACCGGCAGGCTGCCGCGGATCAGGTTGGCCTGGAGGGCGGCGCGCAACACCGAGGCCGTGCCCTCCGGCCGCAGCGTGATCTCGTCGCCGCCGCGGGTGGTGAAGGAGTACATCTCCTTGGTGACGATGTCCGTGCTCTCGCCGACGCCGCGCTTGAACATCGCGGTCGACTCGAAGGCCGGGGTCTCGACATAGCCGTAGCCGGCCCCGCGCAGCGGCGCCGCCATCGCCTCGCGCACCGCGAGGTAGGCCGCCGAGTCGGGCGGGAGGATGTCGAAGGTGCCCGGCGCGTTCTTGAAGGTGCTCATGATGGTCGTGGGTGTCCCTACATGCCGCGGGGTTTGATCTGCTGCGGCGCGGCTTCCGTCAGGAACGGGTTCGTGGCGCGCTCACGGCCGATCGTGGTCTGGGGGCCGTGGCCGGACAGGACGACGGTCTCGTCCGCCAGCGGCAGGCAGACGCGGGCCAGTGACGCCAGCAACTCTTCGCGGTCGCCGCCGGGGAGGTCCCAGCGGCCGACCGCTCCGGCGAACAGGAGGTCCCCGGTGAAGAGCACCTGCGGGATGTCCTGCTGCTCGGGAGTCCGGAACGTCACTGAGCCCTTGGTATGGCCCGGGGCGTGGTCGACGGTGATCTCCAGACCGGCCACGCTCAGCAGGACGCCGTCGGTGAGCTCCTTGACGTCCGAGGGCTCCACGAACTTCGACTGCCCGAAGACCGGGGTGCCCGGGGCGATGCCCAGCCACTTCTGCGGGTCGGTCAGCTGCTCCCGGTCGCCGGGGTGGATGTAGGCCGGGACGCCGTAGTCGCCGCACACCGGGACGACGCTCATCGTGTGGTCGACGTGGCCGTGCGTCAGCAGGACCGCGACCGGCTGCAGCTTGTGCTCGCGGACGACTTCCTCGACCCCCGGGACGGCGTCCTCGCCGGGATCGATGATCACGCACTGCTCACCGGCGCCGGGCGCCACGAGATAGCAGTTCGCACCCAGGCTTCCGGCTGGGAATCCGGCGACTAGCACGCGCGCCCCACACTATGTTCGGTGATTGCGGTCAGGAGATTTCCCTACGCAGGCTACCGGGGGCGCCGGTCCCTTTGCGAACTCATTGGAAGCTCACAGGTGTTTTCTAGGGAAGGCACCGTACACTGTCCCGCTGATAGCTCGATCACAGAGTGGATCTGATATGTCCTCGGCCCTCGCGGGCCGACCCACGATCGCGGAGGCGAAACGGTGACCAGCAAGGACCGTCAGCGAGAGCTCGAGCGCGCCCGGTATGAGCGCGTCCAGGCCCGCTTGGCCCAGCAGCAGGCGGCCGCCAAGAAGCGCAACATGATCACGGCGGTCGTGGCCGCGGTGGCGGTGGTCGGGATAGGGGTCGGCGTCGCGGTGGCGACCAGCGGCGGCAAGAGCGGGACGGCCAGCGCCGCGAGCTCGGCGCCGACCAGCGCGTCCTCGCCCTCGGACACCTCCTCGCCGTCCTCGCCGGCGCCGACCAGCTCCAGCCCGGAGCAGATCGGCTACCAGAAGACCGGCAGCGCCTCGAAGGACGTCGGCGTGCCGACCTACAACGCCGCCGACGCCGCCAAGCCGTACACCGCGACGATCCACTTCAGCTCCGGCGACCTCAGCTTCGACGCGCTGACCACGAAGGCGCCGTACACCACGTACTCGTTCAAGTACCTGGCGGGCAAGGGCTACTTCGACAACACCAAGTGCCACCGGCTGGTGACCTCGGGCATCTACGTGCTGCAGTGCGGCGACCCCAGCGGCACCGGCAGCGGCGGCCCCGGCTACCAGTTCCAGGACGAGAACCTGACCGGCGCCTCCTACCCGGCCGGGACCATCGCGATGGCCAACGCCGGACCCGGGACCAACGGCAGCCAGTTCTTCATCTGCTACAAGGACTCGCCGCTCCCGGCGAACTACACCCCGTGGGGCAAGATCACCTCGGGTCTGGACGTGGTCACCAAGATCGCGGCCGGCGGCGAGGACGACGCCAACGGCGCCGGCGACGGCCACCCGAAGCTGGACGCCACCATCAAGAGCGTGACCATCAAGTAACCCGGCCGACCCGCGCCAGGGCCCGCCACCGTTGACGGCGGGCCCGGAACGGCGGTTCGATTCCGGAACGTGACGCGGGCCGTCCCCTCATCGGGACGGTCCGCGCTATTGTTTCCCACTGGACGACCGGGACCCGGATCCGTGCAGGTGTATGTGGCGGACCGGTCCGCAGACACCCCGGTCCAGCAGAACTTGGAGGCTCATCGTGGGCGAGGCAACCGAGGCTTGGGGCCGGGTCGCCGAGGACGGCACCGTCTACGTCCGGACCGCCGACGGCGAGCGGCAGGTCGGCTCGTGGGCGGCGGGGTCCCCGGACGAGGCGCTGGCGTACTACCAGCGCAAGTTCGACGGCCTCAAGGTCGAGGTTGACCTGATCGCCAACCGCCTGAAGCAGACCGGCCCCTCCGCGCCGTCCCCGAAGGACGCCCTGGACAAGATCGGCAAGCTTCGCGAGTCCATCTCCGGCGCGAACGCCGTGGGCGACCTGGACGGCCTGCTGGCCCGCCTGGACGGCCTGGTGGAGCTGGCCGAGCAGCGCAAGGCCGAGCACCGCGCGGTCCGCGAGCAGCAGCAGGCCCAGGCCCGCGGCGCCAAGCAGGCCCTGGCCGAGGAGGCCGAGCGCCTGGCGGTGTCCACGGAGTGGCGGGTGGCCGGGGACCGCATGAAGGTCCTCCTGGACGAGTGGAAGGCCGCCCCGCGCCTGGACCGCAAGACCGACGACGAGCTGTGGCACCGGCTGTCCCAGGCCCGCTCGGCCTTCGCCAAGCGCCGCAAGCAGCACTTCGCCGAGCTGGACGCCCAGCGCGTGGAGATCCGCGCCCACAAGGAGCAGCTGATCGCCGAGGCCGAGGCCCTGCAGGACAGCACCGACTGGAACCCCACCGCCGGCCGCTTCCGCGACCTGATGAGCGAGTGGAAGACCGCCGGCCGCGCCCAGCGCGACGTCGAGGACGAGCTCTGGAAGCGCTTCAAGGCCGCCCAGGACACCTTCTTCGCGGCCCGCAACGCGATCCTGGACGAGCGCAACGGCGCCGAGCGCGAGAACCTGGCCGCCAAGGAAGTCCTGGTGGTCGAGGCCGAGGCGCTGCTCCCGATCACCGACCACCGAGCCGCCCGGGTGGCCCTGCGCTCGCTCAACGAGCGCTGGGAGGCCATCGGCCCGGTCCCGCGCGACTCCCGCCAGCGCATCGAGGGCCGGCTGCACACCGTGGACCGCGCCATCGCCGACGCCGAGGCCGCGGAACTGTCCCGCAAGGACCCCGAGAAGCGCGCCCGCGCCGAGGCCACGGTGGAGCAGCTGCGCACCGCGCTGGAGAAGCTGCGGGTGCAGGCCGACAAGGCCCGCGCCGCCGGGCAGGAGAAGAAGGCCGCGGACGCGGAGGCTTCGATCGCCGCGCGGCAGGAGTGGCTGGCCGAGGCGGAGAAGGCGCTGGCGGAGTTCACGCGCTGAGGTTCGAGCACGCGCGAGGTTCGAGGGTTCGCGAGGTTCGAGGGTTCGTGGTCCGGGCGTCTTCCTTCGGGAGGGCGCCCGGACTGGTTTTGGGGCCTGGGTGCGGTTGCGAAACCTCTATACGCTTTAGGGGTTGTTCCCTAAGGGACCGCGAGGCTGGTCGAGCGGACTAGGTCCATGCCGACAGCCCGAAACCGATCGCCCCGGCCAACGCGAAGGCGGCCGCGGTGAGCATCAGCACACTGATCACAGTCCCGGCGGCCGCCGTCCCGGGAGCGATGCGCGCCGGCCAGATCCGGCTCGGCCGCCGGGGGTCGTAGCGCAGCCGGATCCGCCCGTCCTGTGCCTCGGGGAAGGTGGCACGGCTGCCGGCACGACGCGTCTCACCGCGCAAGGTCGTGTACTCGTAGACCCGGTGCAGGACATAGCTCTCGTCGGAGGGATGAGGCGGAACCGTGTAACCCTCGCTGGTCACGAACCCCTCCACCACCACGGTACGACGCCAGGCGGCCGGGTCCCCGACGTAATCGACACACAGCGCCATCAACATCCACGGCAGCCCCACCACCAGCACCCCGAACCCACCGGCCACCACCCACATCGCAGCCCGGTCCCACTGCGCGGCGACCAGCAGCCCGAGCAGCGCGACAAGGTGCGCGGCAGCCACCGCGATCAACCCCTTGCGCGCCGGGGACAACGTCATCCGCGCCGGCACTCGACTCCGCACCCGGACACCTTAGCGATCACGGCGTCCCGGTTGTAGACCGAATCGTGCGCTTGCCCAAAACGTTGCGATCGCCCGAAACGCCTGTGCGAATTCAGTCGGCGTCGAAGACCTCTGAGGCGGCTGTCGCGATCGCCGCCCGATCGAGCCAGGCATCAAGCTGGTCCAAGTCGGTGCAGCCTTCGACCCGGGCACGCTGCTCCTCGGTCAGCGCGATGCCTCGCTTGGCCAAGACGCGCAGCACACTCTCGGCAAATCCCTCCGCGCGCCCCTCAGCGCGAAGCTGCCGCGAGAACGACGAGCGGTAGAAGGAAGTGTCCATCGCCATCATCTGCCTCCAGATCGTGTCGGCCGGGGTGTCCTCCAACCCGACAAGGGTGAGTTCGGCCAGGTCGTAGGCCTTGTCTTCGTCTGAGACACCGTGTCGGGCTTCGGCAGTTCCAGCCCCAACGCCCGGAAAGTCTTGCCCAGCATCTCCGAATCATGGTGAAAGATCCGGTGCAGGGCTTCATGCGAAGAACCGACCATGTCCGCGACGATATTCAGTCCCGTCGCGGCGAATCCGGCTTTCCCCCGCGCTTCACCCTAAAGAGTGCGAACACCCTCACGCGTGCTTGGCGCTCGTCACCCGATAGACGTCGAAGACCCCTTCAACGCCCTTCACCGCCTTCAGCACCGCGCCCAGGTGCGCCGGGTCCGCCATCTCGAACGTGAACCGCGAGATCGCCACCCGGTCGCGGCTGGTCGTCACCGAGGCCGACAGGATGTTGACGTGCTGGTCCGACAGGACACGCGTGACGTCCGAGAGGAGCCGGGACCTGTCGAGCGCCTCTACTTGGATCGCGACGAGAAACATGGACGCCCCTCCGGGCGACCATGACACCTCCACCATCCGTTCGGGCTGGGCGGCCAGCGATTCGATGTTGGTGCAGTCCGCGCGGTGGACGCTGACGCCGGAGGCGCGGGTGATGAAGCCGACGATGTCGTCGCCGGGGACCGGGGTGCAGCAGCGGGCCAGCTTCACCCAGATGTCGTCCGCGCCCTTCACCAGGACGCCGGGGTCGCCGGCGGGGCGGGCCTGGCCGCGGCGGGACAGCTTCTCGATGTTGCCCGGGACGGTCGCCTCGGCCAGGTCCTCGGTCGCGCCCTCCTCGCCGCCGAGCAGGTGCAGGAGGCGGTGGACCACGTGCTGCGCCGAGACGTGTCCCTCGCCGATGGCGGCGTACAGGGCGCTGATGTCGGCGTGGCGCAGGTCGTGGGCGACGGTGGCCAGGGACTCGGAGGTCATCAGGCGCTGTAGCGGCAGCCCCTGCTTGCGCATGGCCTTGGCCAGCTGGTCCTTGCCCTGCTCGACCGCTTCCTCGCGGCGCTCCTTGGTGTACCACTGGCGGATCTTGTTGCGGGCGCGCGGGGACGCCACGAAGCCCAGCCAGTCCCGGGACGGTCCGGAGTTCGGCGCCTTGGAGGTGAAGATCTCCACCACGTCGCCGTTGTCCAGCTTGCTGTCCAGCGGGACCAGGCGGCCGTTGACGCGGGCGCCGATGGTGTGGTGGCCGACCTCGGTGTGGACCGCGTAGGCGAAGTCGACCGGGGTGGAGCCCGAGGGCAGCGCCATCACCATGCCCTTGGGCGTGAAGACGTAGACCTCGGCGGTGGACAGATCGAAGCGCAGCGCGTCCAGGAACTCGTTGGGGTCCGCGGTCTCCTTCTGCCAGTCCAGCAGCTGCCGCAGCCATGCCATGTCGCCGCCGGGGTTCGCGGTCCCGGCGCCGTTGGTGGGCTTGCGGACGCCCTCGACCGCGTCCTCCTTGTACTTCCAGTGCGCCGCGACGCCGTACTCGGCGCGGCGGTGCATCGCGAAGGTGCGGATCTGCAGCTCCACGGCCTTGCCGCCGGGGCCGATCACCGTGGTGTGCAAGGACTGGTACATGTTGAACTTCGGCATCGCGATGTAGTCCTTGAACCGGCCCGGGACCGGGTTCCACCGCGCGTGGATGGCGCCGAGCGCCGCGTAGCAGTCGCGGACCGAGTCCACCAGGACCCGGATGCCGACCAGGTCGTAGATGTCCGCGAAGTCGCGGCCGCGCACGATCATCTTCTGGTAGACCGAGTAGTAGTGCTTCGGCCGGCCGGTGACGGTGGCGCGGATCTTGGCCTCGCGCAGGTCGCCGTGCACGGCGTCGATCACCTGCGAGAGGTACTCCTCGCGCTTGGGCGCGCGCTCGGAGACCAGGCGCACGATCTCGTCGTACATCTTGGGGTAGAGGATGGCGAACGCCAGGTCCTCCAGCTCCCACTTGATCGTGTTCATGCCCAGCCGGTGCGCCAGCGGGGCGTAGATCTCCAGCGTCTCGCGGGACTTGCTCTCCTGCTTCTCCCGCTTCATGTAGCGCATGGTGCGCATGTTGTGCAGCCGGTCGGCGAGCTTGATCACCAGCACCCGGATGTCCCGGGCCATGGCCACGACCATCTTGCGCACGGTCTCGGCCTGCGTGGCCTCGCCGAGCTTGACCTTGTCCAGCTTGGTGACGCCGTCCACCAGCAGCGCGACGGTGTCGCCGAAGTCGCCGCGCAGCATGTCGAGCGAGTAGTCGGTGTCCTCGACGGTGTCGTGCAGCAGCCCGGCGCACAGCGTGGGCACGTCCATGCCGAGCTCGGCCAGGATCGTGGTGACCGCCAGCGGGTGCGTGATGTACGGGTCGCCGCTCTTGCGCCGCTGGCCGCGGTGGTGACGCTCGGCGACGGCGTAGGCCTGCTCGACGGGCTTGAGGTCGGCCTTGGGGTGGTTGGCCCGGATGATCTTGAACAGCGGCTCCAGCACCGGCGGCGGTCCGCCGCTGCGGGTGCTGCCCAGGCGCGCCAGCCGCGCGCGGACCCGGCTGGAGCTGGGGCGCGACGGGCCGGACTTGACGGCCGCGTTGAGCGGGACCGGAGGCGCGGCGGGAAGCGCGGGAGTGGGGCGCGGCGGGACGGAGGGCGCGGAAGGTGACGGAGACGCCGAGCTCGGGCCGCCGGAAGCCGATGATCCGGGGGCGGGAGAAGACGTGGGAGCAGAGGCGGAGGCAGCTGCGGTCGGCGCCGACGCGGCAGAACCCGAAGCAGCGGCGTGAGCCGGAGGCGTCACCGCGGCCGGCGCGGCCTGCGCGGAGGCAGCCTTGGCGCGCGGCGCGGGAGTGGCTGGTGCGGAAGCCGTCGGCGCAGAGGCGGTCGGCGAAGGGCTGGAGGGAGCGGGCGGTACAGCCGGCGCAGAGACGGAAGGCGCAGAGGCGGAAGGCGCGGAGCCGGCAGGCACGGAACCACCGCCCGCAGCCGCACCAGAACCCTCCGGCGCAGCAGGTGCGGGCACACTCCGCACGGAATCCGCCGACCCACCGCCCTCAGCCGGAGCCGTAGCGGCCCGCGGGGCCTGAGCCTGCCCGGACCCCTGCGTCTTCCCAGCGGGCGTCTCAGCGCTGCTCTGGGCGCCCTGAGCGCTCTTCGCGCCGGAAACGGAGCCCTTGCCGCGCCCCGTCTTCCCCGACTTCGCAGCAGCGTCGTTCCCCGAGGCGCCCGTCCCGTTCGCCGCGGCGTCGCCGCCGCTGTTCGCACCGGTCCCGGTCGTCGTCCCGACCTGCTCCTTCGTCGCCAAGCGCGGCCCCTCTCGCGTAGTGGGTGCGCCCAGTGTAACGATCGCCCGGCCGAACTTGTTTCCCGGTCCGCGGAACAACCAGGTCAGACCACCAGAAGCGGGTGGATGTCGCCCTCCGGCAGGGCCGTGGCGAGTCGCTTGCGTCCGTGCAGGAAGCCCAGCTCCATCAGCACCGACAGTCCCACCGGCACCGCGCCGGCGTCGCGGACCAGGTTGGCCGCCGCGACCGCGGTGCCGCCGGTGGCCAGGATGTCGTCGACGATCATCACGCGCTCGCCGGGTTCGAAGGCGTCCCGGTGCACCTCTATGGTCGCGGTGGCGTATTCGAGCTCGTAGTCCTCGCGGTACGTCGCGCGCGGGAGCTTGCCGGCCTTGCGGACCGGGACGAAGCCGACGCCGGCGGCCAGTGCCACCGGCGCCGCCAGGATGAAGCCCCGGGCCTCCAGGCCCGCGACGCGGGTGGCCCCGGCCGCCCGGACCTGCTCGGCCATCGCCCCGACCACCAGGCCGAACGCCGCCGAGTCGCCGAGCAGCGGGGTGATGTCCTTGAAGACGACGCCCGGCTTCGGATAGTCGGGGACGTCGAGAATGCGAGTGGCGAGGACCTGGGACAGGTCCCCGCCACCGGGGTTTTCGGGGAAGCTCACTGGAGGGAGCTTACCCTGCGCGATCGCGCCCGATCGCCATCCCGGGCCGCCGCGCGGGCGGCCCGATCAGGCCCGATCAGGCCCGATCAGGCCCGATCAGGCCCGGTCCGCGCTAGCGCCGCTTGCCGCTGGGCCGGTTCCGGCCCCGGTCGCCGCGCACCGGCTGGTTGCGCGGACCGCGGGGCACGTCCCGCACCTCGCCGGCGGCCGCCGCCTCCAGGTCCTCCGCGTCGCCCGGGTACTCGCCGGCCAGCCGGTCCTGCGTCGGCACGGCGTTGCGCTCGGCCCGGGCCGCGGCCTTGGCCTGCGCGCCGGTCGCCTTGCGCTTGAGGGTGCGCATCTCCGGCTCGCGCTCCTTCAGGTCGGCCAGCAGCGGCGTCGCGATGAAGATCGAGGAGTAGGTGCCCACCGCGATGCCGACCAGCAGGGCCAGAGCCAGGTCCTGGAGCACGCCCGCGCCGCCGCTGACCACGGTGCCGGCGAACAGCAGCGCCGCCACCGGGATCAGCGCGATCAGCGAGGTGTTCAGCGAGCGGATCAGGGTCTGGTTGACCGCCAGGTTCGCCGACTGCGTGTAGGTCTGGTCGGTCTTGGTGCTGCCCAGGCCCTTCGTGTTCTCCCGGACCTTGTCGAACACCACGACGGTGTCGTACAGGGAGTAGCCCAGGATCGTCAGGAAGCCGATGACCGTGGCCGGGGAGACCTCGAAGCCGATCAGGGCGTAGATGCCCGCGGTGATCACCAGGTCGTGGATCAGCGCGATGATGCCCGACAGCGCCATCTTCCACTCGTAGAAGATCGCCAAGTACAGCATCACCAGTGCCACGAAGATGACCAGACCGGTGATCGCCTTCTGAGTGATCTCATGGCCCCAGGAGCCGGAGACCAGGGTGACCGTGACCGCGTTCGGGTTGTCCTTCTGCCCGGCGTCGGCGGCGATCGCCTCGCGCACCTTGGACAGCTGGTCGGAGCTCAGCGGCGTGGTCTTGACGATCACGTGCCGGCCGCTGGTGTCGCTCGAGGTCTGGACCTGCGGGTCCTTCACGATCGCCGAGACGCTGTCGGTGATGGTCTTGGTGCTGGCCGTGGGCGACTTGATGTCGAACTGCGACCCGCCCCGGAAGTCCAGGGTGAAGTTCAGGCCGAACACCACCAGGGACACGATCGAGACGAGCAGAAGCGCGCCGGAGATGGTGTACCAGCGCTTCTGCTTCCCGATGAAGTCGTAGGAGACCTCGCCGCGGTACAGGCGGTTGCCCCAGCTGTTGGAGGCGGACATCAGGCTTCCATCCCTTCCGCGGAGCCCCGGCGGGCGGCGGCACGGCGGTCGACGATCGTCTGGCGGATGCCCGGCGACTTCTTGACGCCCAGGCGGTTGGGGTCCAGCCCGGACCACGGGTGGCCGTCGTTGAAGAACTTACGGCGGGCCAGCAGCGTGACGACCGGCTTGGTGAACATGAACACCACGACGATGTCCAGCAGCGTGGTCAGACCGAGGGTGAAGGCGAAGCCCTTCACCGTGCCGATCGAGACCTCGTACAGGACGAAGGCGGCCAGGAATGACACGAAGTCCGAGGAGATGATGGTGCGCCGGGCCCGGACCCAGCCGTGGTCCACGGCCGTGCGCAGGGTGCGGCCCTCACGGACCTCGTCGCGTAGTCGTTCGAAGAAGATGACGAACGAGTCCGCGGTGATGCCGATCGCGACCACCAGACCCGCGACGCCGGCCAGCGAGAGCCGGAAGCCCATCGCCGGGCCCAGCAGGCTGGCCAGCGCGTAGGTGAGGATGCCGGAGATCACCAGCGAGGACACGGCGACGATCGACAGGCCGCGGTAGTAGGCGATCAGGTACAGGACCACCAGCACCAGGCCGATCCCGCCGGCGATCAGGCCGGCGGCCAGCTGGTTGCCGGCCAGCGAGGCCGAGATCTGCGAGACGTTGCCCTGGTCGAAGGTGATCGGCAGCGCGCCGTACTTCAGCACGTCGGCCAGGTTCTCGGCGGTCTTCTGGGTGAAGTTGCCGGTGATCTGGGCGTTGCCGTCGGTGATCGGCTGCTGCACGGTGGCCGCGCTGTAGACGACGCCGTCCAGGTCGACGGCGAACTGGCCGCCGTCGGCGTTCAGCGCGGTGGTGACGCGGCCGAAGTCCGCGGTGCCCTTCTTGTCGAAGGACAGGTCGACCTGCCAGGCGCCGGTCAGGAACTGGTTCTGGCCGCCGGCCGTCACCGGGTTGGCCGAGGCGCCGGTCAGGTTCTTGCCGTCGACGTCGGCCGGCTCGAGCAGGTAGGGGACCTTCGAGGTGAAGTCACAGCCGACCGCGTACTGGTTGGCGGCGAACATGTTGCCCAGGTTCGACGGCGGCTTGGTGCAGTCGATGGTCTCGTACAGGTACAGCGTCGACTGGTCCGGCGTGGTCTGCTTGACGGTGCCGTCCGGCGCGGTGGTCGACACCGCGGGTGCCGAGGAGCTCGGCGCGGACGGGGCCGGCGAGGACGGGGTCCCCGGGTTCGAGGGCGTGGACGGCGTCGACGCGGTGCTCTTGGAGCTCGCGGTCGCGGTCGCGCTGCCGCTCGGCGCGGTCGGGGTGTTGCCGCCGCTGCCGGTGGCGTCCTTCAGGCCGGAGTCGGCCACCCGGTGCTGGGTGGACGTCGAGGTGCCCGAGGGCGTGGCCGGGGTGCTCGGCTTCGACGACGAGGAGCTGCTCTTCGTCGACGGCGTGGTCGCCGAGGAGGACGGCTTGGAGCTGGCCGACCCGGACGGCGCGCTGGAGGAGCCCGACGGGCTCGGCGTGGAGGCCTGCGGCGTGTTCGGCGTGACGCTCTGGCGCTGCGGGATGCCGTACTGCGTGACGTCGGGGACGACCGTCCGGAAGTACAGCTTCGCGGTCTGGCCGAGCTCGGCCAGCAGCTCCGAGGAGTTCTTGCCGGGCAGGTCGACCTCGATCGCGTTGTTGCCCTGCTTGGTCACCTCGGCTTCGGACACACCCTGGCCGTTGACGCGGTTGCGCATGATCTGCAGCGCGGTGTCCATGTCGCTGGCCGCCGGGGCCTTGTTGCCGTGCGCGGTCATCACCATGGTGGTGCCGCCGGCCAGATCGATACCGAGCTGGGGCGTGCGGTGCCCGGTGCCGATCATGGTGCCGACCAGCGCCATGATGACGGCGGCCAGCGCCGTCAGGGGGGTCCATGGGCTCGTCTTGCGGTTCCGGGACCGCGGAGCCTTCGATCCGGCCAAGGGATTCGTCCGTCTCTTCGTGTGTCGTGTCGTGTCCGGCGCCGGCGCGTCGGTCACACCCCACGCCGCCCCGCCGCACCGGACCGGGGTTCACAGTCCGTGGCGGCGGTGCGACCTTACAGGTTTTCGCTGTCGAAACCTCTTGTGTCGGTGAGCCTGGTCGCGACCGGGGTCACGACTTCGCCGGCTCGGCGTCCTTGACCTCCTCGGAGGCGTCCGCGGACGCGGTCTGCCCGGCCGAGGCGTCCTCGGCCTTCACGGCGGGCTCGGCGTCGGCCGGAGCGCTGTCCTGGGCCGGCACCGCGTCCTGGACGCCGTGCGGCGCGTCGCCGATGCCGCCGGGGGTCGGCGCGTCCGCGCCGTCCTCGGTACCGGCCTCGGCCTCGGTCTCGGCCTCGTCGTCCATGATGATGCCGACGATCGCGGGCTTGCCGAACTTGATGCGCGTCCCCGGGGTGGTCTCCACGATGGCCCAGTCGTCACCGACCTCGACGATCGTGCCCATGATCTGGGCGGTGGTCCGGACCTGGGCGCCGGGCTGGAGGTGCTGCAGCATGTCGGACTGCTGCGCCCGCGCCCGCTTCTGCGGACGGATCATCATGAAGTAGAACATGGCCCCGATCAGGACGATCCAGATCAGGAAGACGGGAGATCCCATAGGTGTCGCTGGTCCTTGGTGAAGACCGCCGGCGCCGGGCCGGTAGGTCGTTGATGGGCGGTGGGGGGCACCGCCCGACTCGCGGGAGTTTATGCGAGCGGATACGCCCCGAACAACGGTCCGGGGCCTACGGCCGGTTCCCGTGACCCAACGTAGTCGAAATCATCCGGAACTTGTGAACCCCAAGAGCCGCACGAGCCTCCAGATGCCTGGTGGGATCGGTGGTCCCGATGTTAGGCCGCCATTTCGCGTGAGATGTCCGATATCAAACAGGTATTGACGGCGTTCAGCCTTTCACGGTGCGCTGAGCCCGAAATGTGCCCACGCCGCGGCGGTCGCGATCCGACCCCGCGGGGTGCGGGCCAGCAGGCCCTCACGGACCAGGAACGGCTCGGCCACCTCCTCGACCGTCTCGGACTCCTCCCCCACCGCCACGGCCAGCGTGGACAGCCCCACCGGGCCGCCGCCGAACAGCTTGAGCAGGGCGTGCAGCACCGCGCGGTCCAGCCGGTCCAGGCCGCGCTCGTCCACCTCGTAGACGTCCAGGGCGGCCCTGGCGATCCCCAGGTCCACCGCGCCGTCGGCCTTCACCTCGGCGTAGTCGCGGACCCGGCGCAGCAGCCGGTTGGCGATGCGCGGGGTGCCGCGCGAGCGTCCCGCCAGCTCTTTCGCGCCATCGGCGTCGATCCGCACGTTCAGCAGCCGCGCCGAGCGGTTGACCACGTACTCCAGATCGGCGGCGGCGTAGAACTCCAGGTGCGCGGTGAAGCCGAAGCGGTCGCGCAGCGGCGCCGGCAGCAGCCCGGAGCGCGTGGTGGCGCCGACCAGGGTGAACGGCGGCAGCTCCAGCGGGATCGCGGTGGCTCCGGGGCCCTTGCCGACGATCACGTCGACCCGGAAGTCCTCCATCGCCATGTAGAGCATCTCCTCGGCGGGCCGGGACATGCGGTGGATCTCGTCGACGAACAGCACCTCGCCGTCGGACAGCGAGGACAGGATCGCCGCCAGGTCCCCGGCGTGCTGGATGGCCGGCCCGGAGGTGATGCGGATCGGCACCTGCAGCTCGTTGGCGATGATCATGGACAGCGTGGTCTTGCCCAGCCCGGGCGGCCCGGACAGCAGGATGTGGTCCGGGGCGCCCTGGCGCATCCGGGCCGCGTCCAGCACCAGCGAGAGCTGGTCGCGCACCTTGGGCTGGCCGACGAACTCGGCCAGCCGCTTGGGCCGCAGCGCCGCCTCGGCCGCCTGCTCCTCGGCGTCGCCGGTGACGGCGGTGCCGGAGACGAGGCGTTCGGTTTCGTGGTCCACGGCGGCGGTTCTCCTGAAGTGTTCTTGGGACGGCTCGGGATCCATCGTGTCAGGGGGCTACTTCGGGCTACTTCTTCATCGTCCGCAGTGCCGCCTTCAGCAGCGGCCCCAGCTGCACCGTCTGCCCTGCCGCCTCCTGCTCGGCGGCCAGCGGACTCACCGCCGTGACCGCGTCGTCGGCCTCGCGCGCCGACCAGCCCAGCCCGGTCAGCGCCTCCAGCAGCTGCACCCGCCAGGAGCCCAGTCCCGCGCGGCTCCAGCCGTTCTGCGCCTGCCCCGGCACCGCGCCGGTGGGCGGACCCAGCCGCTCCTTGAGCTCCAGCAGCAGCCGCTGCGCGCCCTTCTTGCCGATGCCCGGCACCTGGGTCAGCGCCGCCTCGTCGCCGGTCATGAAGATCGTCCGCAGCGTGTCGGGCGCGTGGACCGAGAGCATCGCCTGCGCCACCTTCGGGCCGATGCCGCTGGCGGTCTGCAAGAGTTCGAAGACGCCGCGCTCGTCGTCGGTGGCGAAGCCGTACAGGGTCAGCGAGTCCTCGCGGACCACCATCGCGGTGAACAGCTTCGCCTTCTCACCGACGGTCAGCGCGGCCAGCGTGCCGGGACCGCAGTGCACGAGCATCCCCACGCCGCCGACCTCGACCACCGCGCTGGTCGGGGTCACCGCGGCCACCGGGCCGGACACGAAGGCGATCACGCGCCACTCCTCACTGTGCTGTGCTCGTTCTTCAAGGTCACCGCTGCCTTCAAGGTCACCGCTGCTTCGCGATCGCCGCGGCCAGCCGGTTCTGCGCCGTCCCCCGCCAGATGTGGCAGATGGCCAGCGCCGCGGCGTCCGCGGCGTCGGCGGGCTTGGGCGGCTCGGTGAGCCGCAACACCCGCGCCACCATCATCCCGACCTGGCTCTTGTCCGCCCGCCCCGACCCGCTGATGGCCGCCTTCACCTCGCTGGGCGTGTGCAGCGCCACGGGCAGCCCGTGCCGCGCGGCGACCAGCATCGCCACCGCGCTGGCCTGCGCGGTGCCCATCACGGTGCTGACGTTGTGCTGGCTGAATACCCGCTCGACGGCCACCGCCTCGGGCCGGTGCTCGGCGAACCACTCCTCGAGCCCCTGCTCGACGGCCAGCAGCCGCAGCGGCAGGTCCATGGTCGCCGAGGTGCGGATGACGCCGACCCCGACCAGGGTCAGCGGCCGCCCGGGCGTGCCCTCGACGACCCCCACGCCGCACCGCGTCAACCCCGGATCGACCCCCAGCACCCGCACGCGCGCCCGACCTCCGTCGCTTGAAACAGCAGTTCCCTTGTGCGGGGAAGCCTAGCGGCGCGGGCGGACACAGTGAGGGAGCCGGGCCGCGTGAGCGGACCCGGCTCCCCTGGCGAAGCGCCCCATCAGGCGTCGATCTTCTCCATGACCTCGTCGGAGACGTCGAAGTTGGCGTAGACGTTCTGCACGTCGTCGCTGTCCTCCAGGGCCTCGATGAGCCGGAACACCTTGCGCGCGCCGTCCTCGTCCAGCTCCACCTGCACCGAGGGCAGGAAGGAGGACTCGGCCGACTCGTAGTCGATCCCGGCGCCCTGCAGCGCGGTGCGCACCGGGATCAGGTCCCCGGCCTCGCTGACCACCTCGAAGGACTCGCCGAGGTCGTTGACCTCCTCGGCGCCGGCCTCGAGCACCGCCACCAGGATGTCGTCCTCGGTCAGGCTCTCGGCCTTGGGGACGATCACCACGCCCTTGCGCGTGAACATGTACGCCACCGAGCCCGGGTCGGCCATCGAGCCGCCGTTGCGGGTCATGGCCACCCGCACCTCGGAGGCGGCGCGGTTGCGGTTGTCGGTCAGGCACTCGATCAGGACCGCCACGCCGTTCGGGGCGTAGCCCTCGTACATGATGGTCTGCCAGTCGGCGCCGCCGGCCTCCGCGCCCGACCCGCGCTTGATCGCGCGGTCGATGTTGTCGGCCGGGACCGAGTTCTTCTTGGCCTTCTGGACCGCGTCGAAGAGCGTGGGGTTACCCGTCACATCTCCGCCGCCGGTCTTGGCCGCGACCTCGATGTTCTTGATCAGCCGGGCGAACAGCTTGCCGCGCTTGGCGTCGATGACCGCCTTCTTGTGCTTGGTGGTCGCCCATTTGGAGTGGCCGGACATTACCCCTGCTCCCTAACTACGAATTCATTCAGGCTGCGTCACGGTCCCGCACCATCGCCACGAAATACTCGTGGACCCGGCGGTCCGCGGTCAGCTCCGGATGGAAGGACGTCGCCAGCAGGTTTCCCTGCCGGACCGCGACGATCCTACCGATAGCCGGGCCACTGGTGACGCGAGCCAGCACCTCGACACCCTCGTCGAGCTCCTCCACCCACGGCGCGCGGATGAAGACACCGGTCAGTTCCCCGATGCCTTCGAAGGCGATCGGCTCCTCGAAGGACTCGGTCTGCCGCCCGAAAGCGTTGCGCCGCACGGTGATCGGCAGCCCGCCGAAGGTCTCCTGACCGGTGGCCGCGTCGGTGATCCGGTCGGCCAGCATGATCATCCCGGCACAGGTGCCGAACACCGGCATGCCCTCGGCGATCCGCTTGCGGACCGGGACGAACATGTCGGCGTTGGTGGCGAGCTTCCACATCGCGGTGGACTCCCCGCCCGGGACGACGAGCGCGTCGACCGCGTCCAGGTCGGCCGGACGCCGGACCAGCGCGGTGGCCGCGCCGATCGCCTTCAGGGACGCGACGTGCTCGCGGAAGTCGCCTTGCAGCGCGAGCACGCCGATCGTCTTGTCCGTCTCTGCCATGCAATTACCAGCCGCGCGAGGCGTAGCGCTGCTCGGCCGGCAGCGTGTCCAGGTTGATCCCGACGATCGCCTCGCCGAGGTTGCGCGAGACCTTGGCGATCAGGTCCGCGTCGTCGTAGTGCGTGGTGGCCTCGACGATGGCCTTGGCGCGCTTCTCCGGGTCGCCGGACTTGAAGATGCCCGAGCCCACGAACACGCCCTCGGCGCCGAGCTGCATCATCATCGCGGCGTCGGCCGGGGTGGCGATGCCGCCGGCGGTGAACAGCACGACCGGCAGCTTGCCGGTGGCCGCGACCTCCTTGACCAGCTCGTAGGGCGCCTGGTGGTTCTTGGCGGCCAGGAACAGCTCGGACTCGTCCAGGGTGGTGAGCCTGCGGATGTCGGCCCGCAGCTGGCGCATGTGCCGGGTGGCCTCGACCACGTTGCCGGTGCCGGCCTCGCCCTTGGAGCGGATCATCGCCGCGCCCTCGGCGATGCGGCGCAAGGCCTCGCCGAGGTTGGTGGCGCCGCAGACGAAGGGGACGGTGAACGCCCACTTGTCGATGTGGTGGGTCTCGTCGGCCGGGGTCAGCACCTCGGACTCGTCGATGTAGTCCACGCCGAGCGCCTGCAGCACCTGGGCCTCGACGAAGTGGCCGATCCGGGCCTTGGCCATGACCGGGATGGAGACGGCCTCGATGATGCCGTCGACCATGTCCGGGTCGCTCATCCGCGCCACGCCGCCGTCCTTGCGGATGTCGGCGGGCACCCGCTCCAGCGCCATGACCGCGACCGCGCCGGCGTCCTCGGCGATCTTGGCCTGCTCGGGGGTGACGACGTCCATGATCACGCCGCCCTTGAGCATCTCGGCCATGCCGCGCTTGACGCGGGCGGTACCGACCGCGGGGGCCTGCGCGCTGTTCTCGTTCACGGACACGGGGGACCTCACAGGGGGAAGGATTGTCGGATGAGCGGACTGCTCCCGGAGCACCATCCTAGAGGGCGCGCAAGTGTGATCCACCTGACAATGTGGCCAGGTCAGGATGTGGGAGTGGACGGTGAGGCGGCTTGCGCCACCTGAGACTCGTCATAAGTGCTGGTCCGTGACGGCCCTTACAGGGGCGGCGCTCCTTACACCGCCCGGCTACGCCGCGGCCAACGCGCGCAAACCGAGGGGTTCCTCGTCATCCATCTCGAAAGTGTCGGGGAACGGCGCGTGCCCGGCCAGCCGGAACCACCGCACCAGCCGCTGGCGTCGCAGGACCCAGGTGACGCGCACGGCGTCGTTGTAGAAGCGCCGCGCCAGCTGCACCCGCCGGCACGAGGAGTCCAGCTCGACCAGCAGCGCGCCCCCGCCGGGCCGCTCCTTGAGCGCCAGCGTCTCCTTCGAGTCGTCGAAGACGTCGCGCAGCACCCGCGTCAGGTTGGTCTCGGCGAGGTCGCGGGAGTCGGCGGCGGCTTCGCGCGCGGTGTGCGCGGCGTCGTCGAGCAGGATCGAGGCGGCCGGATCCAGCAGCCGCGAGGCCGCCAGGTCCAGCGAGACCGACGCCCGCCGCACGAGCTGCGCGTCGAGCGCGGCCCACGCGGCGTCCCGGCGGGTGTGCAGCCGGTCCAGCCGGTTGGCGGTCCAGCTGAGGTAGACGCCGATGAGCAGGACGATCGCTGCGGCGTAGACGAGGACGGACACGGAGGCTCAGCCTAGTGGGCCCGGGCGGGTCTGGGCTGCGCGGTTGAGGGGCGGACGCGGATCCGTCGGGTGCGTGGGGGTGCACGCGCCCCTGCGGATCGGCATGCCTGCACGATCGTGCGGCGGCTGCGACCTGCCGATGCTGGAAGCATGGGGAACAGGGCAACCGGCTTGGGCGCGACGCTCGGCGCTCTGCTGGAAACCGTGCAGCGCCGCACCATGCTCAAAGCCGCCGATCTGCCGCGATTCCCCGCGCGCGTCGAGGACGGCATCCAGTTCTGTCTGGCGACCTTGCTGCGCGGCTGGCCGGACGGGGAAACAAGGGTCCTGATCTCGGTGTCGACCGGGGACGGCCGACTCGGCGTGGTCCTGTTCGATCCGGAGACCTCCGACATCTCCCACATCGCCACCGCGGCGGGGTGGGAGGCCGTCGCCGGCCGCATCGCGTCCCTCAAGGGCACCGTGGCGTCGGCCCCCAACTTCGGCGGGTTGGTCGTCACGATCGATATTCCCGTTGCGGGGCGGAACGCAGCGCTGTAGACGATGAGCATGCAGGGGGTGACGAAGTGGCTGACGCTCGATGGACCGCCGGGCCTGTGCACGCTGTGCCGGGGCCCGGTGACGTGTTCGGCGGGTGAGTCCCCGGTGGACGGCGAGAACTCCTGGTTCTTCGAGGATCTGTGCCGGAACTGCGACTACAGCCTGGTCCAACAGGGGCGTCGCTTCATCCCGGCACATACTCGCGAACTGTTCCTGGAGCTCACCGGCCGGTGGCGGATCCGGATCGATCAGGGCTCGGATGCGGGTGTTCCGGTGCTGCGTTGCCTCCGCAGAGTGTTCCGGTTCTCGATCTCCGAGGCACAGGAGCTTCGGCGGAAGCTCCTGGACGCCGGCCTGCCCGGGAGTCGCGGCGAGATGGAGTGGCTCGCCTTGGAGCTCGGCGCTCTCGGTGTGCGCACCACTGTCACGCAGGAGACCGTCGGCACCCAGACCGAGCTGCCCGAGCGGCGGATGCCGATGGCGCCTTCGCGGGTCGGCGGCGGGACGTCCGAATCGGCGGTCACCGTGGCCGACCCCGTTGAGCGCGAGCGCGTCGCCGACTACTTGGCGCACGCGTTCTGTCTCGTCGCCGGCGGCTACTGGATCGATCCGGTGACGCGCGACCCCCGCCATCGGGGCGGCGACGGTTTCCTGACCGATGGCACGTACTTCTGGTCACTCGCTTGGGCCACGCTGCTGCGGAGACACGGGCCGCCGCTGGCCGAGGACTTCGTCGCGCACGTTCGCGGTCTGGACTATCAGCCGCCGACGCTCAGCGAGCGCGAGATCGCCGCGGTCCAGGCCGCGACCGGGTTGGAACCGCCGCCGGACGAGTACTGAGACGCTTCGGAGCGCCGCTTCACTTCAGCGCGCTTCACTCCTGCGCAGCCCGCGCCCGGTAGGCCGCGACCGTCGTCCGGCTCGCGCACGCGTTGCCGCAGAAGCGGCGTGTCCGGTTGCGGGACTGGTCCACGAAGTAGTTCCCGCAGCCCGCGGCGGCACAGCGGCCGAGGGTCACCGCCGGGTCGCCGGCCGCGACCAGGGCGAGCTTGGCGGCGACGAGCTGGCCGAGCCAGCGTTCGGCCGGGGCGCCGTTGCGGCTGAAGTGGATGTGCCAGGCGCCGGTGCCGTCGTGGTCGGACAGGTGCATCTCCGGCGGGTAGTCGCGCAGCAGCTGGTGGACCGCGTCGGGCGGAGTGCCGTCGACGAGCTGTTCCAGGGCCGTGGCGACCAGGTGCGGCAGGCCCCCGTAGGCGCCGTCCGGCGGGGGTGTGACCTCGTGCTGGTCGAAGAAGTCCGCGACCAGGTGGCCGGCCTGGTCCAGGGTGCCGGTGTTGGCCAGCTCGACCGCCAGCCGGGTCACGTTGCCAATGTAGTCACCGTATTGCACTTGACCGCCTACATCGTTGATTCCTACTGTAGGCACCATGATAGCTGACACCACCTACACAGCTCGCCGCCTGTGGCTGCTCGGGGAGTGGGACGCCGCGCTCTCCGTACTGGGCCCGGACGCGGACGCCGAGCTGCGTGCCGAGATAGCCGTCGAGCGCTGGTTCTTCCGGCTGGCCGGGCACGACGAGGCCGAGCAGGCCGTCGCCGCCCTGGACCCGACCACCCCGGCGGCCCAGGTGCTGCGGGCGCGCCTGGCCTACAGCCGCCTGCTCTTCCGGCGCGACCCGCACCCCGAAGACCGGGCCGCCTCCGAGGCCGGCTACCGGGACGCCGTGCAGCACAGCGACGGAGCCACGCTCGGATGGGCGGAGTTCCACTGGGGCACCCTGCTCGACAACATCGACGAGGACGCGGACGCCGCCCGCCCGCACTTCGAGACGGCACTCGAACTCGCGGTGAAGCACGGCGACACCGCCCTGGAGGCCATCGCCGTCCGCCACCTGGCGCCGTACCAGGAGCCCGCGGGGGCGATCCGGATGCTGCGACGCTCGCTGCACCTGCGGGCGGCCCTCGGCGCCCGGGCGTACTCGGTCGCCGCGCAGGCCACCCTGGCCGCCGCTTTGGCCGAGGACGACCCCGAGCGCGCCGACCTGACCGACGCCTACCTCGCCGGCGCCGCGGCACTGGGGATCGCGTGGCTGCTCAACGGCGGGTCGGGGTCCACCGAGGATTTCGAGGACTGAGACCCGGCCGGCGCAGACGTCTCGGCCCGGGCGATCACATCACCCGGGCCGACGCAGCGTTTTGAGGTGAGACCGCCTCAGGGCTCCAGCGCCTCGTCCACCCTCAGCACATCCACCACCGCGGACCGCCCCGCCGGCGCCGTCGTCACCATCTCGTACACCGCCAGCAGGTCGGTGGCCACCACCGACCAGTCGTAGCGCCGCACCGCCAGCGACGCGGCCGCCGACAGCCGCTCGCGCTCGGCGGCGTCCTCCAGGAGCTCGATCGCGTCCTTGGCCAGGGCCTGGGCGTCGCCGGTGGGGAACATCCGGCCGACCGCGCCGCCCTCCAGGACCAGGCCGAACGCGTCCAGGTCGCTGGCCAGCACCGGGGCGCCGGCCGACATGGCCTCGACCAGGATGATGCCGAAGCTCTCGCCGCCGAGGTTGGGGGCGACGTACACGTCCACGCTGGACAGCAGGCGCGCCTTGTCCACGTCGGACAGCCGGCCCAGGAACTCCACCTGGCCGCGCACGTCCTCCGGCAGCAGCGCCTCGGCCTCCTCGATGTCGCCGCCGCCGAGCACGAGCAGCCGGACGCCGGGCCGCGCGGCCGCGATCTCCGGGAACGCCGCCAGGAGCGTGGGCAGGCCCTTGCGCTCCTCCAGGCGGCCGATGAAGGCCAGCGTGCCGCCCTGGCCGGGCTGCGTCTGCCATTCGGCCTTGGGCTCGGCGCGCTCGTAGAAGCCGACGTCCACGCCGTTGGGGATCACCACCGCGTCGCCGCCCAGGTGCTCGACCAGCGTGCGCCGCGCGTATTCGGACACCGCGATGCGGGCGCTGATCTTCTCCAGCGTGGGCTGCAGGATCGGGTAGGCGACCGTCATCGCGCGCGAGCGCGGGTTGGCGGTGTGGAAGGTGGCGACGATCGGCCCGGAGCCGGCCCAGCAGGCCAGCATCGACAGGCTCGGCGAGGACGGCTCGTGGACGTGCAGCACGTCGAAGGCGCCGTCGTGCAGCCAGCGCCGGACCCGGGCGGCGGACAGGAAGCCGAAGTTCACGCGCGCCACCGAGCCGTTGTACGGCACCGGCACCGCGCGGCCGGCGTGCGTGACGTAGTCCGGCAGCGCGGCCTCGTCGTCGGCCGGGGCCAGCACCGAGACCTCGTGGCCCAGCCGGATCAGGTGCACGGCCAGGTCCCGGACGTGGTTCTGCACGCCGCCGGGGATGTCCCACGCGTAGGGGCAGACCACGCCGATCCTCACGGCGCCTCCTGCGCCGAGGGCTCCGCGAGCGCCGCAGACTCGGCAGACGCCGTGGGCTCCGTAGGCTCCGTGACTTCCGTGGGCTTCGTAGGCTCCGCAGGTGCCGCAGGTGCCGCAGGTGCCGCAGGTGCCGCAGGTGCCGCAGGTGCCGCAGGTGCCGCAGACTCGGCAGACTCCGCGGGCTCCGGCACCGCCGCCTTCGCCTTGGGCGCCTTGGCCGGGTCCAGGTCGGCGAGGAAGAACTTCTGCATCATGTGCCAGTCCGCCGGATGCGCGGCGATGCCGGCGGCGTAGTTGTCGGCGAGCTGCTGGCTCATCACGGCCACCTTCTCGGGCCGCTTGCCGTCCTCCGGGACCGGGATCTCGGGGCGCACCCGCACGCTCATCCGACCATACGACGGATACCAGAGCTGCACCGGCAGCAGCACCGCCCCGGTCTGCACCGCCAGCGCCGCCGGCCCGGCCGCGATCCGCGTGGCCTCCCCGAACATCGTCACCTGCGCGCCGCTGGCGCTCAGGTCACGGTCGGCGACCAGCGCCACCGGCTTGCCGGCCCGCAGCCGCCGGGCCAGCGTGCCGAACACCGAGGGGCCCCCGTCGTGCGGCAGCACCTCCATGCCCAGTCCGCGCCGGTAGTCCAGGAACTTCTCGGCCACCGACTCCGGCTTCAGGTGCTCAGCGACGGTGGTGAAGCCCTGGCCCATGTAGTTCACGAGCCACATGCCGGCGTGGTCGTAGTTGCCGGTGTGGCCCAGCGCCATGATCACGCCGCGTCCGGAGTCCAGCGCGTCCTGCAGACGCTTGATGTCCTCGGCGGGGAAGTCGACGCTGTCCATGATCCGCTCGCGGCTCCACGTCGGAGCGCGGAACTGCTCGCAGTACTGCCGCAGCGCCGAGCGCATCCCCTTGCGCGACATCTCGCGCAGCTGCGCCTCCGGCGTGTCCTTGCCCAGGACGCGCGCCAGGTTCTTCTCCAGCTGGCGCACCTGGCCGCCGCGCCGGGCCCACAGCCGGTCGGCGATGAGGTCGAACACCCGGTAGGCCGTGCGCTCCGGCAGCAGCTTCACCGCCGTCCAGGCCGCACCGTAGCCCCAGCTGACCAGGCGCTCCTTGCCGCTCTCCCCGTTCACTCCGTCGTCTCCCCCTTCGGCACCTTGACCAGCAGTTCCTTGCGGACCAGCAGCACGCGCTGCACCAGGGTGACGAGGGAGCCGATGGCGATGGCCCACAGCGCGACGGCCTGGATGTAGGGCACGCCGAGCCCGGCGAGCCCGGTCGCCACCAGCGAGCCGACCAGCCGCTCGCTGCGCTCGACGTAGCCGACGTTCGCGTCCACGCCGAGCCCCTCGGCCCGGGCCCGCGCGTACGACACCACCGCGCCGAGCCCCATGATGGCCAGACAGACCCCGAACAACACCGGCTGGTTCCCGCCGCGGCCGAACCACCACGCCAGCCCGCCGAAGATCGCCGCGTCCGCGAGCCGGTCCAGCGTGGAGTCCCAGAAGGCGCCGAACTTGTCCTTGCGCTGCACCATCCGCGCCATCGTCCCGTCGACCAGGTCGGAGAACACGAAAGCGGTGATGACGAGCGTCCCGACGAAGAACGACCCGCGCGGGTAGAAGCACAGCGCGCCGGTGATCACGCCGAGCGTGCCGACCAGCGTCACCGCGTCCGGACTGATCCCGACGCTCAGGAAGAACCGGGCGATCGGGGTGAAGACGGCGGTGAAGAAGGCACGCGCGTAACGGTTGAGCATGACCGTCCTGAAATCGGGTACGTGGGGTCGGTGGGGCGTCTGATCCGCGGCCAGCCGACCGCGAGGCCATCATAGGGGCCCGCCGTGCCCGCCTACCGGTTCAGTGCTGAGACCGCCCTACTGGTTCAGTGCTGAGACCGCCGCCCGCACCATAGCCGTGAGCACCGATGTGTCCATGCCCACGCCCCACACCTCCCGGCCCTCGACCCGCGCGCGGATGTAACAGACCGCCGCGGCGTCGGCACCGGCGGCCAGCGCGTGCTCGGAGTAGTCCAGGACCTCGAAACCGATCCCCGCCTTCGCCAGGGCCACTGTCAGCGCGGACAGCGGCCCGTTCCCGATGCCCGCCACCGGGATCACCTTGCCGTCGGCGCGCACGACGGTCGCCTCGACCCGGTGTCCGCCGTCCCCGAGCTCCTGGAACGCCGTCTCGGTCAGCTTCCACCGGCCGTCCTCCCCCGGCGCCACGTAGGCCGACCGGAACAGCTCCCACAGGTCCTGCGGCGTCATCTCCCGGCCGTGCTCGTCGGTGGCCCGCTGGACCACCTTGGAGAACCCGGGCTGGAAGTCGCGCGGCAGATCGACGCCGTAGTGCGTGCGCAGCAGGTAGGCGATCCCGCCCTTGCCCGACTGGCTGTTGACCCGGATCACGCCCCGGTAGCTGCGGCCGACGTCGGCCGGGTCGATCGGCAGGTAGGGCACGTCCCAGGGAGCCCTGCTCTCCGGCACCCCCAGCTCCGCGGCGCGCGCCGCGTGGTGCGCCATGCCCTTGCTGATGGCGTCCTGGTGCGTGCCGGAGAACGCGGTGTAGACGAGGTCGCCGCCGTAGGGGTGTCGCGGGTGCACCTGGATGCGGTTGCACTCCTCGACCACGTCCTTGATCGCGTCGATGTCGGAGAAGTCGACCATCGGGTCCACGCCCTGGGCGTGCAGGTTCAGCCCCAGCGTGACCAGGTCGACGTTGCCGGTGCGCTCGCCGTTGCCGAACAGGCAGCCCTCGACGCGCTGCGCCCCGGCCAGCACCGCGAGTTCGGCGCAGGCCACGCCGGTTCCGCGGTCGTTGTGCGGGTGCACGGACAGGATGACGTGCTCGCGCCGAGCCAGGTTCCGGCTCAGGTACTCGATCTGGTCGGCGTAGACGTTCGGCGTCGCCACCTCGACGGTGGCCGGCAGGTTGTGCACCACCGGGCGGTCGGCGCAGGCGTCCCAGATCTCGGTGACGCGGTCGCAGACCTCGATGACGTAGTCCGGCTCGGTCAGGATGAACACTTCGGGGGAGAACTCGAAGCGCATCCGGCCGGCATCGGGCCCTCTGTGCTCGGCCAGTTTGGCGACCAGTCCGGCGGCGTCCTCGATCATCGCCTTGACCTCGGCGCGGCTGCCGCGCAGCACCAGGTCCCGCCAGGCCGGGGCGGTCGCGGTGTACAGGTGGACCAGGACGTTCGGCAGGCCCTCGACGGACTCGAAGGTGCGCTCGATCAGCTCGGGCCGGGCCGGGGTGAAGACCGAGATGGTGACGTCCTCGGGGATGGCTCCCTCTTGCTGCCGCACCGCCAGGGACCGGACGAAGTCGAAGTCGGTCTGGCTGGCCGAGGGATAGGCGACCTCGATCTCCTTGAAGCCCATCCGCAGGAACAGGTCGAACATCTTCGTCTTGCGCGCAGTGTCCATCGGCTCGGCCAGCGCCTGGTTGCCGTCGCGCAAGTCCACCGGGACCCACAACGGGGCGGCGGTGAAGCGGTTGTCGGGCCAGGTGCGCGCGGGTTGTGACGGACCGGCGAGCGGGACGTCCACCCGCTCGAACACGTTCCGGTAGCGGTACGAGGGCATCGGGCTGGGCTGCTGGGGGTTCCACGGCGTCGACAGGGCTCGGGGTGTCATGACTCGAAACCGTAGCACTCCTCAGACAAGCTGAGCACCTGAGTTGCAGAGCGGTACCGGAACAGTGGTACAACTGGCCCGTGAGCCTCCGATCGATCCAGCCCAGCCCGCTCGTCGAGCAGGCCGCCGAGCAGCTGCGCGAGCAGATCACCGGCGGGGCCTGGCCGGTCGGCACCAAGCTGCCCGGCGAGACCACCCTGGCCGCCTCCCTGGGCGTCGGCCGCTCCACGGTCCGCGAGGCGATCCGGGCCCTGGCCGGCGAGGGCCTGCTCCAGCCCAGGCAGGGCGCCGGGGTGTTCGTGCTGGCCACCGAGTCCCGCACCGACCTGGCCGACCACTTGCGCAAGGCCTCGCTGGCCGACCTCTACGAGGTCCGGATGATGATCGAGACCCGCGCCGCGCGCCTGGCCGCCGAGCGCCGCACCCCGGCCGACGCCGCGGTGCTGGAGGCGGCGCTGGAGCGCCGGACCCGCGCCGCGCGCCGCTCGGACGAGGAGTTCATCGACGCCGACGTCGCCCTGCACACGGCCGTCGTCGCGGCGGCCGGGAACCCGGTGCTGACCGCCTTGTTCGAGCAGTTCGTCCCGACGCTGCGCGAGGCCCTGACCGAGCTGGTCCGGCGCAGCGGCCGCGCCGACGAGAACCTCGGGCACGCCGCGCACGCCGCGCTGGTCGCCGCGGTCACCGAGGGCAACCCGGACCGTGCCGAGGCCGTGGTCTCCGAGGAGATCGCCTCGACTCCGCTGCGCCGGATCCTCTGAGCGTCCGGCGCGGTCCTCCCGTGAACCACTCGGGCGCCGCCCTCTTGTGGCCTCCCGCATATAGGAGTTGGCTGCAAGGAACAGCCGGGTAACGAAGTATGTACAGCTGGTACAACCGCTACCCCAGTGTCATGACAAGATCGGCTCCGGCTCGGTGACGAGCCGCCCTGACACAGGAAAAGGAGCACGCTCGATGGCAGACAAATCTGGTGGACAGGGCGCCCACGCCGGGGCCGCCGGCAGGGTGCCGACGCCCTCCCGGCCCGAGCAGATCCGGAACGTGGTCCTGGTCGGCCACACCGGCGCCGGCAAGACCACGCTGGTGGAGTCGCTGCTGGCGGCCACGGGCGGCGTGAACCGGCCCGGCCGGGTCGAGGAGGGCACCACCGTCACCGACTTCGACGAGGTCGAGCAGCGGCAGCAGCGCTCGGTGGCGCTGGCGCTGGCACCGGTGGAGTTCGAGGGGATCAAGGTCAACCTGCTGGACGCCCCGGGCTACGCCGACTTCGTCGGCGACCTGCGCGCCGGACTGCGGGCGGCGGACGCCGCGCTGTTCGTCGTGTCGGCCGCCGACGGAGTCGACGGCTCCACGCGCCTGCTGTGGGAGGAGTGCGCGGCGGTCGGGATGCCGCGCGCCGTGGTGGTCACCAAGCTGGACTCGGCGCGGGCCGACTTCGACGAGATGGTGCTGATCTGCCAGCGGATCTTCGGCGACGGCGTACAGCCGCTGTACCTGCCGCTGCTGGACGACGAGGAGCACGTCGGCGGCGTGATCGGGCTGCTGACGCAGAAGATCTACGAGTACGCCGACGGCGAGCGCGAGGAACGGGACTCCGAGGAGGTGCACCGCGAGGCCGTGGAGAACGCCCGCAACGCGCTGATCGAGGGGATCATCGCCGAGAGCGAGGACGAGACCCTCATGGACCGCTACCTGGACGGCGAGGACCTGGACGTCGAGGTCCTCATCGCCGACCTGGAGAAGGCGGTGGCCCGCGGGTCCTTCTACCCGGTGCTCCCGTACTCGGCGATCACCTCCGGATCGGTCGCCACTCCCCCGGCGCTGGGCTCGATCGAGCTGCTGGAGCTGATGACGAAGGCGTTCCCCTCGCCGCTGGAGCACGAGGTGCCGCCCGTGACCACGCCGGAGGGCAAGCCGAAGGGGCCGCTGACCTGCGACCCGGCCGGGCCGCTGGTCGCCGAGGTGGTGAAGACCTCCACCGACCCCTACGTCGGGCGGATCAGCGTGGTGCGGGTGTTCTCCGGCACGCTGCGCCCCGACGTCCCGATCCACGTCTCCGGGCACGGCCAGGAGGCCCGCGGGCACGCCGACCACGACATCGACGAGCGCGTCGGCGCACTGTCCAGCCCGCTGGGCAAGCAGCAGCGCGGCATCGACGCCGGCATCGCCGGGGACATCGTCGCGGTGGCCAAGCTGCTGCACGCCGAGAGCGGCGACACGCTGTCCGGCAAGGACGACCCGATGCTGATCGAGCAGTGGCTGATGCCGGACCCGCTGCTGCCGATCGCGATCCGCGCGCACGCCAAGAGCGACGAGGACAAACTGGCGCAGTCGCTGTCCCGGCTGGTCGCCGAGGACGCCACGCTGCGCCTGGAGATGAACCCCGAGACCCGCCAGTTGGTGCTGTGGTGCATGGGCGAGGCCCATATGGACCTGGTCCTGGACCGGCTGAAGAACAAGTTCGGAGTGGCCGTGGACACGGTCGCGCACCGCATCTCGCTGCGCGAGACGTTCGGCGGCGCGGCGAAGGGCCACGGCCGGCACGTCAAGCAGTCCGGCGGCCACGGCCAGTACGCCATCTGCGACATCGAGGTCGAGCCGCTCCCGTCCGGCAGCGGGTTCGAGTTCGTGGACAAGGTGGTCGGCGGCGCGGTCCCGCGCAACTTCATCCCGTCGGTGGAGAAGGGCGTGCGGGCCCAGATGGAGCGCGGCGTCGCGGCCGGCTACCCGGTGATCGACCTGCGCGTGACGCTGTACGACGGCAAGGCGCACTCGGTGGACTCCAGCGACATGGCCTTCCAGACCGCGGGCGCGCTGGCACTGAAGGACGCGGCGGCCAAGACCAGCGTCCTGCTGCTGGAGCCGGTGGACAGCCTGGAGATCCTGGTCGCCGACGAGTACGTGGGCGCGATCATGGGCGATCTGTCGTCGCGGCGCGGCCGCGTGTCCGGCTCCGAGCCCGGCGAGAACGGCCGCACGATCATCCGCGCGGACGCCCCGGAGGTCGAGATCGGGCGCTACGCGATCGAGCTGCGCTCGCTGTCGCACGGGACCGGGACGTTCACCCGCAGCTATCTGGGCCACGAGCCGATGCCGCCGCAGCTGGCGTCGAAGATGAAGACGGAGGCCGAGCAGGAGGAGTGAGGCCTCTGCGTCGCTCGCCTGATCGCGGGTGGTGATCCGGGTTCCGGGTCACCACCCGCTCTGTTGTCTGTCGCCTCTCGCATTCTTCACTTGAGCATTGTGTACATCAATGTTCATTGTCAGTAGGCTGCTTCGCCGGGACCACTGACGGGTGAGGGGTGGAACGTGGTGCGCAAGTCCTCGGCCAAGCAGCCGACCATGCAACTGAACGTGCTGGGACCGTCGAACACGGCACCGCCGGCGGCTGCGCAGCAGGCACCTCAGCAGCCACCGCAGGCTCCGCAACCGCCGCAACCGCCGTCACAGCACCAGCAACCGGACCCGCGGCAGCAGGGGCGGTCCGGCAAGACGATCCCGATCATCGCGCTGGTGGCGGTGGTGCTGGCGGCCGGCGGCGGCCTCACCTGGGCCCTGTGGCCGAAGAGCAAGGCGGCGCCGCACATAGCCAGCCCGATGCATGTGGTCCCGGGCACCGTGCAGGCCGCGGTCCTGACCCCGGACGAGGTCAGCAAGGCGGTCGGGACGACGGTGGTGGCCGGTCCCGTGGTGAACCAGCCGCCGGCGGCGCTGACCGCCGACCCGGCGTCGTGCGCGGTGGCGGTGGGACCGGCGACGGTGTCCGGCTACACGCAGGGCTGGACCGTGTTCCTGTCCACGACGTATGAGGACTCGACCGGGTCCGGCGACTACACCGTGACCCAGACCGTCGGCGTCTACGGTGCCGCCGACCAGGCCTCGGGCGTGTTCGGCAAGCTCGGCGACGGCGTGAAGGCCTGCCCGTCCGCGGCCCGGAAGAGCTCCGGCCAGGGCTCGGTGAAGTGGGACTACACCGTCGGAACCGCCGGCGCCGACACGCTGACCTGGACCGCGGCCCAGGACTCCGGCGGCGGCTGGGCCTGCTACCGGCAGGCCCGGCTCAAGGGCAAGGACGTGGTGCAGGTCGCGGTGTGCGAGGGCGGGGACGGGAAGGCGGCGGTGCAGCAGATCGCCGACCAGTTCACGGCCCGGGTGAGCGGGTAGCCGTGGGTGCCCCCGTGAGACGCGGCCGCATGCTGCGCCGGCGCTCCGCCGCGGTGCTGGTGGCGGCGACGGCACTGGGAGCCCTGGCCTTCGCCGGGGTCCCGGCGCAGGCCGCGACCGCCACGACGGCCAGGGCGGCCACCACGGCCGCGACCAACGCGACCCCCGCCGGCTCGCACGCGCTCCCGGCGCACGCCGCCGGGCCGGGCTTCGTCATGGCCGACCCGGCCCCGCCGCCGGCGATGCCGTCCCCGCTGGACTCCTCAGGCCCGGCGCAGGTCCAGGCGCTGGAGCAGAAGTACGAGACGGACGCGCAGAACGACGAGCAGAAGGCCAACCAGCTCGCCGACGAGAAGACCTCGCTGGAGCAGCGGGCGTCCGACGTGCAGAACCGCGAGAGCACGCTGGCGACGCAGGCCTCGAACCTGGAGAACCAGTCCAACGCGCTCACCAGCCAGGTCCAGACCCTCAACAGCGAGATCGACGCGCACAACGCCGAACCGCACACCTTCCAGCTCCCGGACCAGGAAGCGGCGTACGCGGCGTACAACGAGGAGAAGGCGAGCCTCGACGCGCAGAAGACGAACCTGCAGAACCAGATCAACGCGCTCACCGCGCAGAGCGACAAGCTGCAGAGCGACCAGGCCAAGGCGGACGCGGACCAGACGCAGCTCGAGACGGACGTCCAGACCCACAACGACGCCGTCTCGGCGCTCGAGAACGACGTCTCGCAGCTGGAGAACGAGCGCCAGGAGATCCTCTCCCAGATCGACGACCTGCTGCAGAACTACGCCGACGCCCAGCCGGACGGCGAGGCCGACGCCCCCGCCGCCGAGGGCGGCGACGAGTCCGAGCCGCCGGCCGCGGCCGCCCCGCCGGCCCAGGCCCAGGCCCTGCCCAGCAGCGGCGGCGACGAAGCCGCCCCTGGGGACACCGAGTACACGCCGACCGGCAGCGGGACGGACACCGGCCCGTCCGGCTCGGGGTCGGCCCCGGCGCCGGCCGCGGCGGCCCCGACCCAGGCCCCGGTGACGGTGACGCTGTCGCCGTCCACGGTGAAGGGACTGCCGGCGAGCCAGGCCGAGAACATCGAGCCCAGCGAGACCTTCGACGGCCTGATCCCGGAGGCGAACGGCGACTACGCGGCCGAGGAGGCCGAACCTCCGGCCGGGCAGTCCGCACCGCCGTCGCGGAAGGCGTTCGCCGACGCCGTCAACAACGGCGGCAAGGCCACCACGTCCATCGGCGGCCGGCCGGCCACCATCGACCGCGTGGTCCCGGTGACCTCGGAGCCCGCCGCGGACGAGGGCGGGGACACGCCGCGGCCGGCTCCGGCGGCGGCGAAGCCGGCGGCGCCGAGCTGGGTGCCGCCGGTGAACCGGGCGAATCCCGGGAACGGGCCGCCGGTCAGCATCGACGCGTTGCAGTCGATGCTCGACTCCGACGGCCTGGGCTCCGAAGCCGGCCAGTTCGACCTCGAATACTCGCCGACCGTCCTGGACGAGAACGGCGAGCCCACCTACGCCTCGACGCCGACGGATGCCGAGGGCGATCCCGAGCTCGGCGCGACCGGCAAACCGATCATCCGGCTGTCGAACCTCGGCCTGCAGAACCCCGGCGAAGCCGAGAGCGCCTTCGACGAGGCGGCGCTGACCGAGCGCCTCAACCAGGACAGCTCGCCGTGCCCGCACAGCTTCTCGGGCTCGACCAGGGTCCTGATGGCGGACGGGTCCTCCGAGCCGATCGCCGAGGTCCGGGCCGGGGACGTCGTCGAGAACGCGCGGCCCGGCGGCGGGACCGAGACCCACCGCGTGGACCAGGTCCACGTCACCACGACCGACGCCGGCTTCGTCGACGTGTCCGTGCGCGGGACCGCGCCGGGCAGCGGAGGCACCGTCACCGGGACCGCGAACCATCCGTACTACGACGTCAGCGCCGGCGGCTTCGCCGACGCCGGCACCCTGAGCGTCGGCGACCGGCTGCAGAGCGGCGCCGGCGCACAGGCGACGGTCAGCGGGGTCCGGCCGCACGTCGGACCGCTGGTCACCTACGACCTGACGATCGACGGGCTGCACACGTACTACGTGCTCGCCGGCGACACCCCCGTTCTGGTCCACAACTGCGGCGACGCGGCTCTGGCCCCCGACGAGACCGACGCGTCCCTGGCCCGGGACCGGGCCGGTCAGCTGCAGGACGAACGGCAGGCCGCGGACCCGGGCGCGTCCAACGGGACCACCGCGGTCTTCGGTATCTTCAACACGCAGACCCGGCAGTGGTCGACACGGATCGGCTTCAACGGCACCTACGAGGCACCGGAGGACTGGCTGCAGCCCGGCGAGACGTTCGCGCCGGGGAAGGCCGGGGCGCACGCGGAAGAGAACATCGTCAACAGCCTGGGCCCGAACGAAGTCATCGGCTTCGGCGGAACCACGAGGAACATCTGCTGGGATGTGTGCTACCGCCTGCTCAACACCGACGGCACGACCTTCGGCGGCGCGGGCTGGCGCAGAGGGCTGTCCGACAAGTCCCCGTACACGCTGTTCTGGAATAGGGACTTCTTCGATTGATCGACAGGCGCAGAGTCGACATTGGTCGCGGCTATCGAGTGGGCAGCGTACTGAGGATCTCCGCGGCCGCCGTCGAGGTGCGGGTGGCACGTGTCGACGCACGGACCGTCTACATCGAGTGGCCGTGGCTTTCTCCGGACCCGGGCTCCCGCAGCCCGTGGGACGGGCTGATGGGGTTTCCGCGGGATCCGGACCACTCCGACTGGCGGAACACTCCCTGGCGCATCGCACCGGACACCTCGGAGCTGTCGGCGGGAGACGTCTGCATCATCGGCGTCCCCGCGACCGAGGTACGCGTCGCGGCGATCACGCACTACGACCCGCCGGCGGACCTCGGTTGGCTCCCCCGGCCGCGGTGGATGCTCGACCTGGTGCCGCTGGAGTACGGAACCGACCCGGAGGCGGGCTACGGGTTCGCGCTCGACACCGATGAGCCGGTGAAGATGGAGATCGTCTCCCATACTTCCTGATCATCACAGCACGGGCCCCGCTGGAAGAGGTGCTTCCAGCGGGGCCCGTACTTCACTTCCTAGTCAGCCCGACACGCTCCCGCGTGCCGCGGGCGGCAGCGCACGCGACCGCCCGGCGGGCGGCAGCGCGCATGCGGCGGTACCTCCGGGCATCCGCTGCCTGTTGTTGGCGATCACGCGGTACACGCCCGCCGCGATCCAGCGGATCGGCGGCGTGCGCAGCACATAGCCGACCGCTGCGTAGACCCCGCCCGCAGAAATCAAAAGGCGCGCAATAGCCTGCGCGCCTCCGTGAATCCGGCCTGTCGGGGCCACCCACAACACCTCATGTGTTGCCCGTTGCTCGGTTGTTCCGTACAACTCGAGATCGGTGAACTGGAATGCCGTCACCTCCGCATCGATGGGGAGGCGCTTGAGAACGTTGACCGAGCGCGTGCAGAAGCCACAGTCTCCGTCATAGATCAGAACCGGCTTGGGGAAGCTGCCCTCGTCCATACCATCAGTCTACGGGCCACTCATCCGCCAACAGCTTGCGGGTTTCCCCTAACAGCTGCGGGAGCACCTTCGTGTGGCCCACGACCGGCATGAAATTCGTGTCCCCGCCCCAGCGTGGGACCACGTGCTGGTGCAGGTGCGCCGCGATGCCGGCGCCCGCGACGTCGCCCTGGTTCATGCCGATGTTGAAGCCCTGGGCGCCGGAGGCGGCGCGGATCGCGGTCATGGCGCGCTTGGTGAAATCGGCGAGCTCCGCGGTCTCCGGGAGGGTCAGGTCCGTGTAGTCCGCGACGTGCCGATAGGGGACCACCATCAGGTGGCCGCCGTTGTACGGGTACAAGTTCAGCACCGCGTAGACCAGCTCGCCGCGGGCGATGATGAGGCCGTCCTCGTCGCTGAGCGAGGGGATGCGGCAGAACGGGTCCTGGCCGGGGTCGGGGCCCGTGGGCTTGTTCTCGCCCTTGATGTACGCCATGCGGTGCGGCGTCCACAGCCGCTGGAAGCCGTCCGGCTCCCCCACACCGTCCTGCACCTGTCGGCCGGCCGCGTGGTTCGGGTCGTCGGGCGAATCGGGCGTGGTCATGGAACGAAGCTTAGGCGGTACGGCTTTCGGGACGGAATAGCGGCCTGAGGATCTTCGTGGCGCCCCGGCATGCACCGCCGACCGCATATTGTTGAAGCCACTATGACCCTCACCGATCGCCTGCCCGCCACCGACGACCCCGACGCCCTCTTCGACGCCTTCAGCGCGTGGGCCGGCGAGCAGGGGATCACCCTCTATCCGGCGCAGGAGGAGGCGCTGCTGGAGGTGGTGACCGGGGCGAACCTGATCCTGTCCACGCCCACCGGCTCCGGCAAGTCGCTGGTCGCCGCCGGCGCGCACTTCGCCGCGCTGGCGCGCTACCGGGAGGACCCCAGGCAGCGCACCTTCTACACCGCGCCGATCAAGGCGCTGGTGAGTGAGAAGTTCTTCGCGCTGTGCGCCATGTTCGGGGCCGACAAGGTCGGCATGCTCACCGGCGACGCCAGCGTGAACCCGAACGCGCCGATCATCTGCTGCACCGCCGAGGTGCTGGCCAACCACGCGCTGCGCGACGGTGCCGAGGCCGACATCGGCCAGGTCGTGATGGACGAGTTCCACTTCTACGCCGAGCCGGACCGCGGCTGGGCCTGGCAGGTGCCGATCCTGGAGCTGCCGAAGGCACAGTTCGTGCTGATGTCGGCCACGCTCGGTGACGTCACCCGCTTCGAGAAGGACCTCACCCGGCGTACCGGACGCCCGACCGCGGTGGTCTCCTCCGGGCAGCGCCCCGTGCCGCTGTACTACTCCTACTCCGAGACGCCGCTGCACGAGACGCTCGAAGAGCTGCTGCAGACCAACCAGGCGCCGATCTACGTCGTGCACTTCACCCAGGCCGCGGCCATCGAGCGGGCGCAGGCGCTGATGAGCGTCAACGTGTGCACCAAGGAGGAGAAGGCCGCGATCGCCGAGATGATCGGCAACTTCCGGTTCACCGCGGGCTTCGGCAAGACCCTGTCGCGACTGGTCCGGCACGGCATCGGCGTGCACCACGCCGGCATGCTGCCGAAGTACCGCCGCCTGGTGGAGCTGCTGGCACAGGCCGGGCTGCTGAAGGTGATCTGCGGCACCGACACCCTCGGCGTCGGCATCAACGTGCCGATCCGCACCGTGCTGTTCACCGGCCTGACCAAGTACGACGGGGTGCGGACCCGCCAGCTCAAGGCGCGCGAGTTCCACCAGATCGCCGGCCGGGCCGGGCGCGCCGGCTACGACAGTGCCGGATATGTCGTGGCTCAGGCGCCCGAGCACGAGGTGGAGAACGCCAAGCGCGTCGCCAAGGCCGGCGGCGACAAGAAGAAGCTCTCGCGCGTGGTCCGGGTCAAGGCGCCGGAGGGCTTCGTCTCCTGGGGCAAGCCCAGCTTCGAGCGGATGGTCGCCGCCGAGCCGGAGCCGCTGACCTCCAGCTTCCAGGTCAGCCACGCGATGCTGCTGAACGTCATCAGCCGCCCCGGCGACGCCTTCGACGCGATGCGGCACCTGCTGGAGGACAACCACGAGGACCGCAAGTCCCAGCTGAAGCTGATCCGCAAGGCCATCGCCATCTACCGCGCGCTGCTGGCCGCCGGGATCGTCGAGCGCCTCGACGAGCCGGACGAGCAGGGCCGGATCGTGCGCCTGACCAAGGACCTGCAGTTCGACTTCGCCCTGAACCAGCCGCTGTCGCCGTTCGCGCTGGCCACGCTGGAACTGCTGGAGCCCGAGTCGCCGACCTACGCGCTGGACGCCCTGTCGGTCATCGAGTCGACGCTGGACAACCCGCGCCAGGTGCTGTCCGCGCAGCAGAACAAGGCGCGCGGCGAGGCGGTCGCGGAGATGAAGGCGGACGGGATCGAGTACGAGGAGCGGATGGAGCTCCTGGAGAAGGTCACGTATCCGAAGCCTCTGGAGGAGATGCTCCAGGCCGCTTACGAGGTCTATAAGCGGAGTTCCCCATGGGTCGCCGACTACGAGGTCGCTCCGAAGTCCGTCGCGCGGGACATGTTCGAGCGCGCTATGACGTTCGCGGAGTACGTGAGCTTCTATACGCTTCCCCGCTCTGAAGGCCTCCTGCTGCGCTACCTCGCGGACGCCTTCAAGGCGCTCAAGCACACAGTGCCCGAAGAGATGCGCAACGACGAGGTCGACGACCTCATCGAGTGGCTCGGCGAGATGGTCCGGCAGGTCGACTCCTCGCTGCTGGACGAGTGGGAGGAACTGGTCAACCCCGGCGAGGAGACGCCCGCGGTCTCCCCGCACAACTTCGACGAGCGCCCGCCGCCGGTCACCGCGAACGCCCGCGCGTTCCGCGTCATGGTCCGCAACGAGCTGTTCCACCGCGTCGAGCTGTTCGCGCTGCGCAAGTACGACGACCTCGGCGAGCTGGACGCGGGCTCGGGGTGGGACTCCGAGAAGTACTACTACGCGATCGAGGACTACTTCGACGCGCACGACGAGCTCGGCACCGGACCCGACGCGCGCGGCCCGAAGCTGCTGGTCATCGACGAGACGCCGGAGGACCAGCCCGGCAAGTGGGTGGTCCGGCAGATCTTCGACGACCCCGAGGGCTACCACGACTGGGGCATCAGCGCCGAGGTGGACCTGGCGGCCAGCGACGAGGCCGGGACCGCCGTGGTGGTCGTCACGGATGTGAACCAGCTGTAGTGGGCCGGGATCGTTCGGCGACGCCGCACCGTTGGTCGTATGGAAGACCTACGATGACGAACGCCCAGATGATGACGAACGCCCCGCGAACAGCCGACCCAGCCGACCCCCGAGGTGAGTGACCCGATGGCCCGCACCAACCTGCGCCTGCTCAAGCCCGGCGAATACCGGCCCGACTGGTCGCAGTCGGCCCGCGGCGGCGGCATCTCGCCGATCTTCCTGGCGCTGGTCGCCGGCTTCGCGGCCAGCGGCGTCGCGCTCTACAAGGGGTTCGGGAGCGACCGCGCGGGCGTGTTCATCTTCGTGCTCTGCGGCTGGCTGATATCGCTGTGCCTGCACGAGTTCATGCACGCCGCTGCGGCCTACTGGGGCGGCGACCACACGGTGGCCGGCAAGGGGTACCTGCGCCTGGACCCGCGCGTGTACGGGCACCCGGTGCTGACCTTCATCCTGCCGCTGTTCTTCCTGCTCATCGGCGGCCTGCCGCTGCCCGGCGGCGCGGTGTCGATCGAGTCGCACCGGCTGCGCGGCAAGTGGAAGGACTCGCTGGTGTCGGCCTCCGGGCCGGCGGTGAACGTGGTCTTCTCGATCGTGCTGATCGTGGTGCTGGACACCTGGGGGCCGGGCTTCATCTGGTACCCGGGCACGCCCGCGCACGGCGCGGCACTCTGGTCGGCGCTGACCTTCCTGGCCTACATCCAGGTCGCCAGCGCGATCCTGAACCTGCTGCCGATCCCGGGCCTGGACGGCTACGGGATCATCGAGCCGTTCCTGAGCAACGACTGGCGCCGCATCGGGGCGCAGATCGCGCCTTACGGGATCCTGCTGGTGTTCGCCCTGCTCTACGCGCTGGGTCCGGACCGGAACTTCATCGCGCGGTGGGCACAGGACATTCTCGAAGGCCGCACCCCGCAGAACGGGGAGTACTTCGGGTACCACCTGTTCCGGTTCTGGGGCAGCTTGTACAACTGACCATCGACGAAGCGCCCGCCGCGGACCGGAGTCCGCGACGGGCGCTTGTGCTTTTCCGGCGCTGTTGAGCCCTACGCCAGCCCGGCGCGCCGCAGCGCGTCGGCCAGCGCACCCTGCGGCTCGCTGTTCCCGCCACGCCGGTCGCCGCCACGGCCGCCGCCGCCACCGCCGCCACCACCACCGTTGCCGCCGCCCCGGCGGTCGCCTCCGCCGTTGCCGCCGCCCTGGCCGCCCTGGCCGCCCCGCCGGTCGCCGCTGCCACCGCCGCGGCCGTCGCGCCCGCGACCGCCGCCGCTGTTCTCGCCGGACTGCCGCTGCCGGCCCGGGCCGCCGGAACCGGAGCCGGCGCCCGCCTCGTCGTCCAGGCGCAGCGTCAGCGCGATGCGCTTGCGCACCCCGTCCACGTCCAGCACCTTCACCCGCACCACGTCGCCGGGCTTCACCACGTCGCGGGGGTCCTTCACGAACGTCTTGGACAGCGCCGAGATGTGCACCAGGCCGTCCTGGTGGACGCCGACGTCGACGAAGGCGCCGAAGGCCGCGACGTTGGTGACCACGCCCTCCAGGATCATGCCGGGCTGCAGGTCGCCGATCTTCTCCACGCCCTCCTTGAAGGTCGCGGTCTTGAAGGCCGGGCGGGGGTCGCGGCCGGGCTTCTCCAGTTCGGCCAGGATGTCGGTGACGGTCGGGACGCCGAACGTGTCGTCGGCGAACTCCGCCGGCCGCAGCGCGCGCAGCGTCTTCGTGTCGCCGATCAGCTCCTTGATGCCGGTGCCGGTCGAAGCCAGGATCCGGCGGACCACCGGGTAGGCCTCGGGGTGCACCGAGGAGGCGTCCAGCGGGTCGTCGCCGCCGGGGATGCGCAGGAAGCCCGCGCACTGCTCGAAGGCCTTGGCGCCCAGGCGCGGCACATCCTTTATCGCGCTGCGGGTCGCGAACGGGCCGTTGGCGTCACGGTAGGCGACGATGTTGTCGGCCAGCGAGGAGCCGATGCCCGAGACCCGGGTCAGCAGCGGCGCCGAGGCGGTGTTCACGTCCACCCCGACGGCGTTCACGCAGTCCTCGACCACCGCGTCCAGCGAGCGCGAGAGCTTGCCCTCGGCCAGGTCGTGCTGGTACTGCCCGACGCCGATCGACTTCGGGTCGATCTTCACCAGCTCGGCCAGCGGGTCCTGCAGGCGGCGGGCGATCGAGACCGCGCCGCGCAGCGAGACGTCCATGGTCGGCAGTTCCTGCGAGGCGAAGGCCGAGGCCGAGTACACCGAGGCGCCGGCCTCGGAGACCATGATCTTGGTCAGCTTCAGCTCCGGCATGTTGGCGACCAGTTCCTGGGCCAGCTTGTCGGTCTCCCGGGAGGCGGTGCCGTTGCCGAACGCGATCAGCTCGACCTTGTGCACCTTCACCAGCGAGGCCAGCTTGGCCAGCGCCTCGTTCCACTTGTTCGCCGGCACGTGCGGGTAGATCACGTCGGTGGCCACCACCTTGCCGGTGGCGTCCACGACCGCGACCTTCACCCCGGTGCGGTAACCCGGGTCCAGGCCCATGGTGGCGCGGGTGCCGGCCGGGGCGGCCAGCAGCAGGTCGCGCAGGTTGGCGGCGAAGACCCGGACCGCCTCGTCCTCGGCCAGCGTCCACAGCTGCATCCGGACGTCCACGGCCAGCCGGACCAGGATCCGGGTGCGCCAGGCCCAGCGCACGGTGTCGTTCAGCCACTTCACACCAGCTCCGCTGGCGGTGGGCGACGGAATGCCGAAGGTCTTGGCGATGCGGACCTCGTAGCCGCTCTGCGTCACCGGGGCGCCGGGCTCGGCGTCCTCGGGCTCCGGGTCGAAGGTGAGGTCCAGGACCTCCTCCTTCTCGCCGCGCAGCAGCGCCAGGATGCGGTGCGAGGGCAGCGCGGTGAAGGGCTCGGCGAAGTCGAAGTAGTCGGAGAACTTCGCCCCGGCCTCCTCCTTGCCCTCCCGGACCTTAGAGGTCAGCCGACCGCTCTCCCACATGCGCTCGCGCAGCGCGCCGATCAGGTCGGCATCCTCGCCGAACCGCTCGACCAGGATCGAGCGCGCGCCATCCAGGGCCGCGGGGGCGTCCGCGACGCCCTTGTCGGCGTCCACGTAGGCCGCGGCGGTCGCCGCCGGGTCCAGGGAGGCGTCCGCGAGCAGCGCGTCGGCCAGCGGCTCCAGCCCGGCCTCGCGGGCGATCATCGCCTTGGTGCGCCGCTTGGGCTTGTAGGGGAGGTAGATGTCCTCCAGCCGGGACTTGGAGTCCGCGGCCAGGATCTGCGCCTCCAGGGCCTCGTCGAGCTTGCCCTGGCTGCGGATGGACTCCAGGATCGCCTCCCGGCGCTCCTCCATCTCGCGCAGGTAGCGCAGCCGCTCCTCCAGCGTGCGCAGCTGCGCGTCGTCCAGGCCCTCGGTCACCTCCTTGCGGTACCGCGCGACGAAGGGCACGGTCGCGCCGCCGTCCAGGAGCTCGACGGCCGCCCGGACTTGCCGGTCGGCGACGCCGAGCTCCTCGGCGATGCGCAGGTGGATGGACGCTGCTGTCGCTGCCACGCGTGGTACTCCCGCCAGGTGAAAAGCCCGCTTATCTCGCGAGAGCGATCCTAGCGACTAGAGCACGAACTTCTCGGCGACCGTGGAGTACTCGAAGAGTTCTTCGTCTGTGAACCACAGCGCGACTTCCTGCTTCGCCTCGTCGAGGTTGCCCGAGGCGTGCACCAGGTTGGCCACCGCGATGCCGTTGGCGGTGGCGTAGGCCTTGTTCTGGTGCGCGAAGTCGCCGCGGATGGTGCCCGGTGCGGCCTCGTTCGGGTAGGTGGAGCCGACGATCTTGCGGACCGTCTTGACCGCGTCGATGCCCTCCAGCACCAGGGCCAGCACCGGGCCGGACTGCATGAACGTCGCGGTGGCGTTGTACACGCCGGCGCCGAAGCGCTCCTCCAGGTCGAAGTAGTGGCTGCGGGTCAGCTCGGCGTCCATCCAGACCATCTTGGAGCCGACCACCTTCAGCAGCGCGTCCTCGAACCGGGTCAGGACCCGACCCATCATGCCGCGCGCCACGGCGTCGGGCTTGAGCAGGACGAGCGTCCGCTCGACGGGGGCGCCGGTGTCGGTCATATGCGTGGTCCTTCGCTGTTCGACGGTCGTTTGCAGGACTGCTATGAGCATCTTATTGGGCGCGCGCGACCGTGATGATGGCGCGGCTGTCCGGGGTCAGCGGGCCGGTCTTCTCGTCGCCGTACTGGGACTCGATGCGGAAACCGGCCTCGACCAGGAACGGGTTCAGCGTCTCGGGGGTGTGGAAGCGCAGCGTGGTGCCGGCCGTGCGGACCGGCGTGCCGTCCAGCAGCGCCATGGTTTCGGTGAAGGTCACCAGCGGGCCGTCCACCTTCTCCACCTGGTACCAGGACCGGAACTGCCGACCGTCGGGCAGGGTGACGACGCCGCCGTTCTCCGGGTTCCACGCCTCCCAGGCCCGGGCCTGCAGGTGCCGGGTGCCGAACAGGAAGACCCGGTCGTCCTTCAGGGCCCGGCGGATCGCCGCGAGCGAGGCGCGCAGCTCGTCGTCGGTGACGAAGCACTGGAAGGCGTTGCTGTTCATGGTGGCAAGGTCGAACTCGGCCTCGTAGGCCATCTCCGCGGCGGTGGCCTGCGACCACTCGATGTCGTCGCGCCGCCGGGCCCGCTCCAGCATCGCCGGGTCCGGGTCGACGCCGACCAGCCGGCCCTTCGCGCCGTGCTCGCGGGCCAGATGCAGCAGGCTGCCGGTCCCGCAGCCGACGTCGAGCACCGCGTCCAGGAGCGTCGTACAGCGCAGGATGTAGCCCTCCCAGCTCGACTCGTCGGTGTCCCAGGGGTTCTCCAGGTCGTACAGGAGCGCCGAGTCGGCGTCGGTGAAGGTGTGCTCGTCCGCTGTCATCCCGCCAGCTTTGGCCGGGAATCAGTGCCCGTCCACCAGTTTTCCTATGCCTACCAGGAAGTTCGCTGCTCGGACCGCACAGGGAAAGGTTCACCTCCCGGTGACCATTTCGCGTTGTATCGCGTGTCACAATAGGCGGGTAACGAGTCCGCGAGGCGGACCCGCACATAGGGGTGGGAAGCCGTCCGCGGACGGAGGTCGCGATAGCCTGAGGGGGCTCTTTCGTGAGTGGTAACGCGTTGACCAACGCGGATTCGGAACCGGGCGTCTTCGCCCGGGTCGTGTCCGGCAGAAGGTCCAAATGGGCGGTGTTCGGGGTCTGGGTACTCCTGATCGTCGCCGTGGTCGTCTGGGGTTTGGCCTCGAAGCTGAGCGGCGTCGAGAAGAACGACAGTTCGGCCTGGCTGCCCAAGAGCGCCGAATCGACACAGGAACTGAAGCTGGAGGGGGCGTTCCACCCGAGCTGGGTACCGGCCATCCTGCTGTTCGAGCGGGACAGCGGTCTCACCGACGCCGACCACGCCCAGATCGACAAGACGGTGGCGGCGCTGCGGAACGACGCCGCGCCGACGGCCATCAACATGGTCGTGCACAACGCGATCCTGACGCAGGACGTCAAGGACGGGCCGAACGTCGGCAAGGCCGTCCAGGTCATCGTCCCGATGGACATGGGCAACGACGGCTGGAACAAGCTCCCGGACACGATCAAGCAGATCAAGGCGGCGATGGGGCCGGCGAGCGCCGGCGAGAAGGCCTACGTGACCGGCCCGATGGGCGAGGCCGCCGACGAGGCCAACTCCTTCAAGAACATCAACGGCTCGCTGACCGGCATCACGGTCCTCGTGGTGATCCTGATCCTGCTGGTCGCCTACCGCAGCCCGATTCTGTGGTTCATCCCGATCCTGTCGGCCGGCGGCGCCCTGTTCGTCGGCGAGGGCATCATCTACCTGCTGGCCAAGCACGCCGGCCTGACGGTCAACGGCCAGGCCGCGTTCATCCTGGTCGTGCTGCTGATCGGCGCCGGCACCGACTACGCGCTGCTGCTCATCGCCCGCTACCGCGAAGAGCTCAGACGCTATGAGGACCGGCACGAGGCGATGGCGCACGCCCTGCACCGCGCCGGGCCGGCGCTGGTGGCCAGCTCCACGACCGTGGCCGTCAGCATGCTGATCCTGCTGGTCGCCCAGATGAACTCGACCAAGGGCATGGGCCCGGTGCTGGCCATCGGCGTCCTGGTCGACCTGTTGGCGATGATGACCCTGATGCCGGCCCTGGTCGTCATCTGCGGCCGCTGGATCTTCTGGCCGGTCAAGCCGACGGTGGGCTCGGAGGAGCCGACCCAGCACGGGGTGTGGGCGCGGATCGGCAAGCGCATCGCCGTGCGCCCGCGCGCGGTGTGGACGGTGACGGCCCTGCTGCTGCTCATCGGCGCGGCCGGGGTGACCCAGCTGCACGCGCACCAGATGTCCTCGGCCGACTCCTTCGTGAACAAGCCGGACTCGGTGATCGGCGCTCAGGTCCAGGCGGAGTACTTCCCGCCGTCCTCGGGCCAGTCGCTCGACATCGTCGGCAACGCCGACAAGCTCGACGCGGTGACCGCCGCGCTGAAGACGGTGCCGGGCATCGACCCGTCGTCGGTCGGCACCCCGAGCACGGTGCCGCACCAGATCGTGGCGGGGCGCTTCTACCTCGAGGCGATGCCGAAGGACCCGGCGGACTCCGCGGCCGCGAAGCACACCGTGAGCCTGGTCCGCGCCGCCGTGCACGCGATCCCGGGCGCGGACGCGAAGGTCGGCGCCGGTTCGGCGATGCTCGTGGACATCGACAACGCCACGCGCCACGACAACGAGTGGATCATCCCGATCACGCTGATCGCGGTGTTCATCATCCTGGGGCTGCTGCTGCGGGCCTTCATCGCGCCGCTGCTGCTGATCCTCACCGTCATCCTGTCCCTCGGCGCCTCGCTGGGCATCAGCGCCCTGGCGTTCAAGGCGTTCGGCTGGAACGGCGTGGACACCAGCATGCCGCTGTACACGTTCGTGTTCCTGGTCGCGCTGGGCATCGACTACAACATCTTCCTGATGACCCGCATCAGGGAGGAGTCGGTCCGGCGCGGCACCAGGCGCGGCGCACTGGTCGGTCTGTCCGCGACCGGCGGCGTGATCACCTGGGCCGGGCTGGTGCTGGCCGCCACCTTCGGGGTGCTGGCCAGCCTGCCGATCGTGACCTTCGCCGAGATCGGCTTCGCGGTCTCGCTCGGCGTGCTGCTGGACACCATGATCGTGCGCTCGGTGCTGGTCACCGCGCTGACCCTGGACATCGGCAAGCGCATGTGGTGGCCGTCGAAGCTGGCCTCGGCCGACGAGCCCGGCGGCGGGACGCTGGACGCGGCGCGCGCGGCGGACGACAGCGTGCTGGTGTAGCGCTGATGTAGTTCCGCAGTGAGCGAAAGCGATGGGGAGGTTCCCGGCCGGGAACCTCCCCATCGCTTTGCCCGGCTTGGTGCGCCTACTGCCCGGCGAGAGCCTCGACCACCGGGGCCAGCGCGTCCAGATCGTCGATCAGGAACGAGCTGATCCCGAAGCGCTCGCGCAGCTCCAGGAACTTGGCCGTCAGCTCCTTGGCGCTGCCGATGTACGTGTGCGGCGACTCCAGGATCTCCTCGACCGTCAGCTCCACCCCGGTCTTCTCCCGGATCCGGTCGGCGCGGCGCTGCGCCTCGGCGCGCGGCTCGGAGGTGATGACCGTGGGGCCGCCGGTGGGATAGGTGTTCAACTCGATCTCGGCGAAGCGCTCCCCCGCGGCCTCGCGGATCCAGCCGATCTTCTCCTCGGTGGCCGCCGCGGTGATGCTGGGCGCGTCCAGCCGCGGGACGTCGCCGGCGAGGATGCGCGGGGCCAGGCCGATGACCTGGGCCTGGCGCGCGGCCAACGTCAGGAGCCGCTTGCCGCCCCCGCCGAGGAAGAACGGCGGATGCGGCTGCTGCACCGGCGTCGGGATGTCGTCGAGGTCGGTGATCGTGTAGTACTCGCCGTCGAAGGAGAACGCGCCGTCGCCGAAGCTGCCCTTGATGATCGCGATCGCCTCGGCCAGCTTCTTGATCCGCACCCCGACCGGCTCGAAGGGGATGCCGATCGCGTCGTACTCCGGCTTGTTCCAGCCGGCGCCGATCCCGATGTCCAGCCGGCCGTCCGAGAGCCGGTCGAGCGTGGCCAGCTCCTGGGCCAGCACCGCCGGATGCCGCAGGCTGTTGTTGAGCACGAAGGTGCCCACGCGCAGCCGCTCGGTCACCGCCGCCACCTGCGCCAGCGGCAGCAGGGGCGCCAGGCCCATGAGGTGGTCCGGGATGACGAAGCCGGAGCAGCCCATCGCCTCCGCCTTGCGGGCGAAGGGGATGAGGTCGGAGTACCCGTCGTTGTCGCCGATGGTCGCCAGGAAGCGGAAGGGACGCATCCCACCATCTTTCTCGATGCCGGCGCTGTGTGGTGGGTTCACGGTCATGCGCCGGCCGCATCGATCGCCCGCGCGACGTCCTCGGCGCTCGGGGCGTCGGCGGCCCAGGCGATGTAGCCGTCGGGACGGACCAGGCGCACCGGTCCGCCGTCCGTCGCCGTCGCCGTCTTCACCCCGGCCTTCGCCGCGGGTTCGTGCAGGTACGCGGGCGCCACGAGCACGAATCCGCCGCCGCGCAGCGCTTCCAGCAGCCGGGACGGGGTGCCGGCCAGCGGCACGTCGCCGGCCCGATGACCGGTCAGCGGATGCGCGCCGTGCGGTGCGGCGTAGGAGATCCACAGTCCCGACAAGGCGAAACCGAGCCTCCGGTTCACCGCCGGCCGCGCCAGGGCGAAGTGCATCGCCAGGTTCCGGGCCTTGCGCGCCGGAGTGGCCTTGATCTGCGCCGCCCGCAGCAGCCGCCCTGATCCCTTGACCACCGCGCTGCCGACCGGATAGCGCTCGGCCTCATAGCTGTCCAGCAGTGCCTCGTCGGCGCGGCCCCGCAGGACCGCGACCAGCTTCCACGCCAGGTTCGCCGCGTCCAGCAGCCCGGTGTTCATCCCCTGCCCGCCGGCCGGGCTGTGCGTGTGCGCGGCGTCGCCGGCCAGGAAGACCCGGCCGACGCGGTAGTGCTCGGCCTGCCGCTCGTCGCTGTGGAAGCGGCTGGACCAGCGCGGCTCCCCCATGCCGAAGTCCGTCCCGAGCGTCTCGCGCAGGATCTCGCGCACCTCGCCGAGCTCGACCGGCTCGGTCTCGGCCTTGGCGTGCTTCTGGTCCCAGCAGATGATCCGGTGGTAGCCGTCCTTGAACGGGGCCACGAAGGCGAACTTGTCGCCGTCGGTGTTCGTCGCGATGCGGGTCTCCGGCGGCTGCGACAGCTTGGCGTCCACCAGCATCACCGAGGCCACCACGGTGTGGCCGGGGAACTCCACGCCCAGCAGCGAGCGCACCGAGCTGCGGCTCCCGTCGGTGCCGACGACGTACGCGGCGCGCTCCTCCCGCGAGCCGGACCCGTCGCGGATGGTCACGGTCACGCCGTCCGCGTCCTGCCGCAGACCCACGACCTCGGACTCGTACCGGATCTCGACGCCGAGCCGCTCCAGCCGCTCGTGCAGCACCGCCTCGGTCTCGTACTGCGGCACCACCAGCAGGTACGGGTAGGGCGTCGGCAGCTCGGAGACGTCCACCACCGCGGTGTCGAACAACCGCAGCGACTGGACCGGCGCGCCCCGCTCGATCAGCGGCGCGGCGATGTCCCTGGCGTCGAACGCCTCCAGGGTCGTGGCGTGCACGACCAGGGCGCGGCTCAGGTTGGACAGGCCGGGACGCCGGCGCTCCAGCAGCGTCACCGGGATCCCGGCCTCGGCCAGGTCGCCGGCCAGCAGCATCCCGGTGGGACCGGCGCCGACCACGACCACGCCGCGACTATCAATATCCTTAGTTAAAGTCTCTGGCACGCCACGGAACGTAGCGTCCGCAAGCGCTTGGCGTCCAGAGTCCGGACACCCCAAGATCGCCCGGCGCGCGAACCGGGGCCCGCCGGGACGGCCGTGCGGCCGTCGTCGCGGCGGACCCCGGTCAGCGGATCCGAACTCTCTGCCCCGGGCGGCCTCAGGTCGCCAGGCGCATCGTCGCGCCCCAGGAGGAGTTCATCCGCATGTCCAGTTCGCGGACCGACCGCGTGTCATCGAAGGTGTCCATCTTGCGGCGCACGTTGTAGATCCGGTCCCAGCCGATGCCGTACCAGTGCTTGTCCAGGTTGACCAGGGCCCGCTCCAGCGTGGTGCAGGCCTGCTCGATCTCCTTGGTGCGCACGTGGATGTCGGCCATGTCGGCCAGCACGATCGTGCGCTGCTTGGCCTCGTTGGGCTTGAGCGCCATCAGCGAGCACAGCAGCGCCTCCTGCGCCAGCTCCGGGCTGCCGCCGTTGATGTGGCAGAAGCCCTTGAAGCCGTTCAGGCGGGTGGCGTCGAAGTAGTCCAGCCATTCGGGGTCCGGGACGGTGGAGCGGTCGGCGTCCGACAGCGCCTCCTCGGCCCGGCCGATCAGGTCGACCGCGCGCTTCTGGTCGCCCAGGCGGGCCTCGATCTCGGCGTCCACGGCGTGCAGCCAGGAGCGCTGGACGGCGCTGACACCGCGCGCGGCGTGCGCGTAGGCGGCGCGCATCAGGTCGCGGGACTCGCCGGCCTTGCCGTCCCAGGCCGGGATGAAGGCCAGGTGGGCCAGGATCGCCGAGCCCAGCTGGTGGTCGTCGGCCTCGCGCGCGGCGACCAGGGCGTTGCGGTAGTGCATGCGGGCCGGCTCGGCCTTCTTCAGGTCGAAGAACGCCAGCCGGGCGGCCAGCAGCGAGGCCTCGGCCAGCGAGCCGGCCAGCCGGGAGCGCTGGGCCTGCGGGCCGGTGCCGCTCAGCAGCGCCGCCCCGAGTTGGGCGTGCGCGACGGCCGGGGAGTACATGCGGGCCGGGGGGACTGTGTAATACAGCGATCGCTGTTGACTGGTGATGAATTCATAACCGTCCACCATCTGCCGGTCGAACGGGACCGCGCGGCCGGCCGGGTCGGCGGCGGCCGGCAGCCGGTCGGGGGCTTCTGCCCCGTACGCGGTGCTCTCACCCGCCCCGGCCACGGTCAGCGCCGCGGCGGCGCTGGCGACGAATTCTCGGCGCTTCACTGGGTCGTGCCCTCCAGATCGGTCGGCGGGCCGCGTGCGGCACAGCCCTGCCATCCGTCCGTGTTGCGTGGCTCCCCCAGCTGCACCGTCGTCCTCGGACTCACTTACCGGAGCACGCCCAGTAGCGGCGGTCGGTGGCTGTGACGACTCCGGCCGCGGCGCCCACGGCACCGACCATCCGACCTGGAATCCCATCTGCGCGACGGAGACGCCGAAGACCTCTTCGAGAACCCGCTGGTACGCCGGGAGCGGACACGGCGGATCCTCACTCTCCCACCGGCGGACCTGCCGGACGGAAAGTGACAGCACCTTACCAAGCGCGCGGGAGGCTTTCTCGAACTCCGCGGCGAATTCCGCCTGCGTCCAGTGCCGAGACAGCCGCAAGGCCTTCAGTGCCGTGTTGCCTGCCGGCTTCCTACCCGGGGAAGAGCTTGGATCCACCTGCATGGCAGAACCCTTCGGTCCATGCGCCTGGAGCGCCCGGCCCCGCGCCGACCGCAGCCCGATCCGGCGGCGGCCTGGTGGCCGGCCGTCGCAGAGGGCTGGTTCAGACGTTAGACCCGAACAAGCCTCCAATGGTAGTACAACCACCCGAAAGGACTATGGCGAATACCTGCGAAAGCCGGGATCAGCCTGATCAGCGCCCTGCGTCGAAGCGCCGGTTTTGCTAAAAAATCTCCTTCTCCCACGCCCCGCCGCGCCCCTTGCGGCACCGCGGCCTGCGACATTCCCTCCCGGCGCCGAAGCGGTACCGACGGCGACACCCCTGCCGCCAAGTGGCCTATCCCCCCGTCGATAACATCCTGTGAAGAATTCTCAGCCTCTCAAGGTTTATCCCACCCCGCCGCCGCGAACCCTTCCAGGCCGCCAGACCGCCTTCCCGAGTGAATCCGCCGATGCGCGTGCAACCGCCCGTGCAGGTGCCGTGACCACCCGGCCGCGCACCGTCCATCGAAACGAGCTGAGAAGAAATCGCCTCGTTCGGCGGGAACACCAGGCCCCCGTGATCCGTTACACCCGTAACCCGGCATTGCCGCTGACGGCAGCCAGCTGAGGGGCGGTGCGAACCGCCGGGTGGATCACGGCAGGTGCGCGGAGTTCAATTGGAGGGGGTGAGCCGGATCATGGCTCAGCAGACCACGGTGCGAGGAGCCGTCGGACCGATACCGGTCCGGTCGTCGTCGGCACGGACGGCGGCCCGGATCCCGCCGATCGCCGAGCTCAAGCTCGGTTGGCAGGAGCGCGGACTGTGCCAGTCCGGGGACGCGACGGTCTTCTTCGCGCCGGATTCGGAACGGATCCGCGAACGGGAGAAGCGTGAGACGGCCGCCAAGCGGGTGTGCGACGACTGTCCGGTCCGCCAGCAGTGCCTGGAGCACGCGCTGGCGCTGCCGGAGCAGTTCGGCATCTGGGGCGGACTGACCGAGGTGGAACGGGCGGAGGAGGCCCGCCGCCGCCGCGGTGCCGCGACCGGCGCGCGTCCGGTGGTGGTGCCGATCCGGATCGGCACGCAGCGCGACCGGGGATTCGCCGACGCACAGGCGGCCACCAGGGAGGGGACCGAAGTGGCGGCGTGAGAGCCGCCGGAAAGCCTTACCGCACAACAGCAGCCACCGTACGGAACAAGCGCCGGGCGGGCCGGGGAGGCCTGCCCGGCGCTTGGTTTTCCCGCACCCGCGGCGCGCTGGCGGAAAACCGTCGCGGCGGACATTCAGGGAAATCGCGGTGCCGGCGAAGAACAGCGCAGCGGACGCCGACGTCCGGCATCCGCCGCGGCGGCCCCGGATCCCCCGCACCTGCTGAGTGGGCCTATGCGTGACGGATAGACGGAAACCCGCACCGGAGAACGCATATCCTGGAGCGCCGGCCCGCATTCCGATCGCCCTTCCCGGAAAATGCCGGAAGCCCTCCGGCGAAAGTCATTCGGCGGCGCCGATCGCATAACACGCGACGGCCGCGGCGGCCGCGACATTCAACGAATCCACTCCGGCCGCCATGGGAATTCTGACCCGCATATCGGCGGCGGCCAGAGCCGGATCGGACAGGCCGTCGCCCTCGGTCCCCAGCAGCAGCGCCACCTTGTCCTGCGGACCGAACCGCAGGTCCCGCACGTCGATCGCGGTCGGGCCCGGCGTCAGCGCGATGGTGCGGAAACCGTGCTCGGCCAGCGTCGCCAGGCCGCCGGGCCAGGAGTCCAGCCGCGCGTAGGGCAGCGCGAACACCGTCCCCATCGACACCCGGACCGAGCGGCGGTACAACGGGTCCGCGCAGCTCGGCGTCAGCACCGCGGCGTCCATCCCGAGCGCCGCCGCGCTGCGGAAGATCGCGCCGAGATTGGTGTGGTTGACGATGTCCTCCATGACCACGACGCGCTTGGCCCGCGCCAGCACACTCCCGGCGTCCAGGACCGGGGTGCGCTGCATCGAGGCCAGGGCGCCGCGGTGGACGTGGAAGCCGGTCACCGCCTCCAGCAGCGGCTCGCTGCCGACGTACACCGGGGCGTCCACCGCGTCGATCAGCGGCCGCATCGCCTGGACCCACTTCGGCGACAGCAGCGTCGAGCGCATCGGGTAGCCGGCGGCCAGCGCGCGGCGGATCACCTTCTCCCCCTCGGCCAGGAACAGGCCCTCGGCGGGTTCGCGGACCTTGCGCAGCTCGACGTCGGTGAGGCCGGAGTAATCATGCAGCCGCGGGTCGGACGGGTCGGTGACTTCGATCAGTTCTCCCACGATGCTGCATCCTGCCGCATCCGGGGCCCTCAGCCGGAATCGCGCGGGAGCAGCCCGTCGCGCAGCAGCGCCCAGACGTTCGCGAAGGACTCGTCGACCTCCGGCCGGACCCACGCCGCGCGCGCCGCCGGGTTGTGGAACTTGGCCATGGCGTCGAAGACCGCCAGCGCGGTCCGCCTCGGGTCCCGCGAGGCGATCTCGCCGCGCTCCACCCCCTCGGCGACCACCCTGGTCAGCTGCTCGACGACGAAGTCGATGTGCGCGACGACCGGGGTGCGCGCGTCCTCGGCCAGCTCGGCGAACGCCGCGAAGAACTCCGGGTCGTCCTGCGCCCGGGTCCACTTCGTCTCCGCCAGCGTCCACAGCAGCAGCCGGATCCGCTCGGGGGCCTGCCCCGCGCCGTCGGCGACGGCCGCGAGCGCCGGGTGCATCCGCTGGAGCCAGCGGTCCACCACGGCGTCCCGCAGGTCCGCCTTGGTCGGGAAGTGCCGGTACACCGAGCCGTGGCTGACCCCGAGCGCCCGCGCGACGTCGACCACGCTGGTCTTGGCCGGGCCGAAGCGGCGCAGGGTCTCCTCCGCCGCTTCCAGGATGCGCTCGGATGTCAGGGGCCCGCCTGGTGTGCTGGTACTCACCGCTGAACTCTATTTCTCCGAGTCGAGGTGGGCCATCTGCTCGGCGGCGTACCGGGTGCCGGCGGCCGATCCGGCGGGCACCGCCTTCTCGATCTGGGCGAGGTCGTCGGCGGTCAGCGTGACGCCGAGCGAGCCCAGCGACTCCGCCAGGCGCTCCCGCCGCCGGGCGCCGACCAGCGGCACGATGTCCGTGCCCTGCGCCGCGACCCAGGCGATCGCCAGCTGCGCGACCGTGACGTTCTTCTCCGCGGCGATCGAGCGCAGCGTCTCGACCAGCGCGAGGTTGTGGTCCAGGTTCTCGCCCTGGAAGCGCGGCGAGTGCGCGCGGAAGTCTCCGGCGCCGCCGCTGCCCCTGGTCCAGTGGCCGCTGATCAGGCCGCGGGAGAGCACGCCGTAGGCGGTGATCCCGATCCCCAGCTCGCGGACCGTCGGCAGGATCGCGGCCTCGATGCCGCGCGAGATCAGCGAGTACTCGATCTGCAGGTCCGAGATCGAGTGCACGGACGCGGCCTTGCGCAGGGTCTCGGCGCCGACCTCCGACAGGCCGATGTGCCGGATGTAGCCGGCCTGCACCATCTCGGCCAGACCGCCGATGGTCTCCTCGATCGGGACCTTCGGGTCCAGCCGGGCCGGGCGGTAGACGTCGATGTGGTCCACGCCGAGCCGGCGCAGCGAGTACGCCAGAGAGGTCTTCAGGGCGTTGGGGCTGGTGTCGTAGCCGATGAAGGCGCCGGCCGGGTCGCGCTGGGCGCCGAACTTCACGCTGAGCAGGTAGCGGTCGCGCGGGATGCCGCGCAGCGCGTCGGCCAGCAGGAGCTCGTTGTCGCCCATGCCGTAGAAGTCGCCGGTGTCGATCAGGGTGATCCCGGCGTCCAGGGCGGCGTGCACGGTGGCGATGGACTCGTCGCGGTCGGTCGGCCCGTACAGGGCGGACATGCCCATGGCCCCGAGGCCGAGGGGGAAGACTTCGGGGCCGGCGGCGCCGAGGCGGCGGGCGGCGAAGGGGCTGTCAGTCGTCGTCATGCCTTCGACGATACGACTGACAGCTGACAGATTTCAAGTTTTGTCATTCGCCAATTGTCAGCCACCCGTCAGGCGGCCCCGTCCGCCGGGCTCGCCGGGTCGGTCGGCGCGCCCGGGTTCTTGGCGGTCCTGGCCGGGACCGCGACGGCGGTCGCGGTGATGGTGTCGCCCTGGAGCGGGCCGAGCACCGTCACGGTCATCCCGGCCTTCAGGTCGGCCGCGGTGAGGGCGTGCGCCTTGGAGCCGAAACGGGTCTTGGCGTCGTAGTCGACGGTCACCGTCGTGCCCTTGGCATCGGTCCCGGTGAAACTGCCGGACCCGACCTGGGTGATCGTGACCCGGGCGAGCTTGCCGGTCCTACCGGTCTTGGCGTGCTTGCCGCCCGCGCCGGTCGTGGCGCCGGCGCCGGGCTGGCTCTGCGTCTGATCGGTGGCCGGCGCGGCCGCCGCGCTGTTCGAGGACGGGCCCGAGGACTGGAACGCCGCCGACGTGCCCCAGGCGGCCCCGCCGAGCACGATCACCCCGGCCGTGCCCAGCAGGGCCAGCTTCAGCGGGCCCAGCCGGGTCAGGCGCTGCTTGAAACCGGGCCGCCGGGGCTCCGGCGCGCCGAACGGCTGCTGCTCGAAGCCCTGCTCGAAGCCCTGCTGGTAGCCGCCCTCGTAGCCGGGGGCCGGGGCTCCGACGCCCTCCGCGGGGATGTTGTACGGGTCGACCGGCTCGAAGCGCCGGGTCGCGTCGATCGGGTCCTGGTCCTGGCTCATGGTGGCATTACATCGGCTCGCGGATAAGCCGGTGGTCAATAAGCCCGATGTAAAGGCGGCAGCGTCAGGGCTGTAAAGGCGGCAGCGTCAAGGCGGCAGCGTCAAGGCGATGGCGAAGCCCGCCGCCGCGCGCCTCAGGCCAGTCCGACGACCGGCCCGACCACCACGATCGCCGGCGGCCGGATCCCGGCCTCGGCCACCGCGGCCTCGATCATCTCCAGCGTGGTCCGCACCCGGCGCTCGCCGGGCATCGTGCCCTCCTGGATCACCGCGACCGGGGTCTGCGGATCACGGCCGTTGGCGACCAGGGCCGCGGCGATCGCGCCGATGCGCTCGATGCCCATCAGGATCACCAGCGTGCCGGTCATCCGGCCCAGGGCGGCCCAGTCCACCAGGGACTTCGGGTGGTCCGGCGCGACATGGCCGGAGACCACGGTGAACTCGTGCGCCACGCCCCGGTGCGTGACCGGGATGCCGGCCAGCGCCGGCACCGAGATCGAGCTGGTGATGCCCGGCACCACCGAGCACGGCACGCCGGCCTCGGCGCAGGCCAGCACCTCCTCGAAGCCCCGGCCGAAGACGAACGGGTCGCCGCCCTTGAGCCGGACCACGGACTTGCCGGCCTTCGCCCGGGTGATGAGCACCTCGTTGATCGCCTCCTGGGCCAGCGCACGGCCGTAAGGGATCTTCGAGGCGTCGATGATCTCCACGTCCGGCGCCAGCTCGTCCAGCAGGCCGCGCGGCCCGAGCCGGTCGGCCACCACCACGTCGGCCTCGGCCAGCAGCCGGCGGCCGCGCACGGTGATCAGGTCCGGGTCGCCGGGCCCGCCGCCGACCAGCGCCACGCCCGGGGTGCGGCCGCGGTGGTGCGGCGCGGCCAGGGTGCCGTCGCGCAGGCCCTCCAGGACCCCGTCCCGGACGTCCACGGCACGCCGCGGGTCGCCGCCGCCGATCACCGCGACGGTGACGCCGTCGTGCCGGCCGACCGCCGGGGTCCACGCGCTGGAGTCCTCGGCGGAGTCGGCCCGGGAGCAGAACACCCGGCCGGCCTCCGCCTCGCGCGCCACCGCGGCGTTCACCGCCGGATCGTCGGCGGCGGCCACGGCGTACCAGGCCCGGCCCAGATCACCGGCCCGGTACGGCCGCCGCTCCCAGACGATCTCGCCGCCGTCGGCCAGCGCCTCGATCGCCGGCGTCGCCTCGGGGGCGACGACCAGGACGTCGGCGCGGGCGTCCAGCAGCCCGAGGACCCGGCGCTGGGCCACCGGGCCGGCACCGACCACCACCACCCGCCGGCCGGCCAGCCGCAGCGCGGCGGGGTAGACGGAAGCGGGGTCGGTCATGGCGCTCATCTGTTCGGTGTTCCCGTGTCGTTCGCAGGGGCGTCGGCTAGGCGGCGTTCTCGTCGTCGTCGTCCGCGCGCTCCGCGACGCCGGCCGACTCGAAGGTCGCCACGTCCCGCAGCGCGCGCACGGCCGCCTGCACCAACGGTAGGGCCAGGACCGCGCCGCTGCCCTCCCCCAACCGCAATTCGAGATCGATCAGCGGGACCACGCCCAGGGCCTCCAGCGCGAGCTGGTGCCCGGACTCGGCCGAGCGGTGCCCGGCGACCATGGCGTCGGTGGCCTCCGGCGCCAGCGCCTGGGCCACCAGCGCCGCGGCGCCGGCGATCACGCCGTCCAGGATCACCGGGATCCGCAGGCTCGCCGCGCCCAGGATGAAGCCGGCCAGCGCGGCGTGCTCCAGGCCGCCGACCGCGGCCAGCACCCCGAGCGGGTCGCCGGGATCCGGGCGGTGCAGGTCCAGGGCCCGGCGCACCACGTCGACCTTGTGCGCGTAGGTCTGCTCGTCTATCCCGGTGCCGTACCCGGTGACCTGGGTCGGCGAGGCGCCGGTGAACGCGGCGATCAGCGCGGCGCTCGCGGTGGTGTTCGCGATCCCCATGTCGCCGGTCAGCAGCACCTTGTTGCCGGCGGCGACCAGGTCCCGCGCGGTCTCCACGCCCACCTCGAGCGCGGTCAGCGCCTCCTCGCGGGTCATCGCCGGCCCCACGGCCAGGTCCGCGGTCCCGTACCGGATCTTGCGCGGCACCAGCCCGGTCTGCTGCGGCAGCTCGGCGTTCACGCCGACGTCCACCACGCACACCTCGGCGCCGATCTGGTGCGCGAAGGCGTTGACCACGGCGCCGCCGGACAGGAAGTTCAGCACCATCTGCGCGGTGACCTCCTGCGGCCAGGGCGTGACACCCTGCGCGTGCACGCCGTGGTCGGCGGCGAACACCGCGACCGCGGCGGGCTCCGGGATCGGCGGCGGGAAGACCCCGGCCAGCCCGGCCAGCTGCACCGAGACGTCCTCCAGGACGCCCAGGGACCCGGCCGGCTTGGTCATCACCTCCTGGCGGGCCAGCGCGGCGTCGCGCGCGGCCTTGTCCAGCGGGGCGATCGCGGCCAGCGTCTCCTCCAGCAGCGACACCGGGCTGCTGCCCGGCAGCGCCCGGCGGCCGTACTGCTCGTCGTGCACGGCCCAGGCCAGCGGCCGGCGCTTGGCCCAGCCGGCCCCGGACAGCTCCGGCTCGCCCGGGAACTCGTGGACGAAGCCGACGCACAGGTAGGCGACCACCGACAGGTGGTCCGGCAGGTCCAGGGTGCGGGTGAGCTCGCGCTCGTCGAAGAACGACACCCAGCCCACGCCCAGGCCCTCGGCCCGCGCCGCCAGCCACAGGTTCTCCACCGCCAGCGCGGCGCTGTACGGCGCCATCTGCGGCTGCGAGTGCCGGCCCAGCGTGTGCCGGCCGCCCCGGGTCGGGTCGCAGGTCACGACGATGTTGACCGGTGTGTCGAGGATGGCCTCGATCTTCAGGTCCTTGAACGCCCGCTGCCGCGCCTTGGGCAGCGAGGCGGAGTACGCGTCGCGCTGCCGGGCGGCCAGGTCGTGCACGGCCTGCCGGGTCTCCCGGTTGCGCAGCACGAGGAAGTCCCACGGCTGCGAGAAGCCGACGCTCGGCGCGGTGTGCGCGGCCTCCAGGACCCGGGTGAGGACCTCGTCCGGGATCGCGTCGGGCAGGAAGGTGGAGCGCACGTCGCGGCGTTCGCGGATGACGCGGTGCACGGCGGCGAGCTCGGCGTCGTCGTACGGCGGGACCCGCGGGACGTCGTCGTAGGGCTCGCCGTCGGTGTCGTAGAGGTCGTCGACGCCGCCGGCCTGGTTCTCGAACTCACCGGCGTCGGCGTTCTCGGTCCCGGCGTTGGCCCACGGGACGAGCATCTCGGGCTCGGCGTCGGCGTCGTCGGCGTCCTCGTCGAGCTCGCCGTCCTCGGCGTACTCGCCGACCGCCTCGGCCGGGGCGATCGCCACGGTGGGCGTCGCGAACACCGGGCCCGGCTCCTCGCCGGCCCCGCCGAACTCCACGCCCTCGGCCGGGTCGTCGAACACCGGCGGCGCCGGCTCGAAGCGCGGCGGGTCCAGGTGCGCGGCCAGCGGCGGCTCGGCCTGCGGCTCGCCGGCGCCGTTGCCGGCGACACCGGCGCCCAGACCGTAGTCGGGGCTGGTGTTCGGGGTCAGCGGCCGGTCGCCGAACGACGGCATCCCGCCCTCCGGCGCGCCGAAGACCGGCGTGGCCGGCGCGGCCTCGGCGGCACCGAACGGGCTCTCCTCGACCGGCCGCGCCCCGAACGACGGGTCGTTGCCGGCCTGAGGCGCGAAGGCCTGCGGCCCGCCGAAGGTGGTCTGCGGGTCGATGCCGGCCGCGTGCGCGTCCTGCGCGGTGGGGAAGACGGGCTCGGCGTTCTCGGCGCCGAACGGCTGCGGAGCGGCCGCGGGCGGGAAGCCCTGGGCCTCGCCCGAGAAGTGCTGGGCCTCACCCGGGAAATGCTGGGCCTCGCCCGGGAAATGCTGGGCCTCGCCTGGGAAATTCTGTCGGGAGTTGAAGGAGGACTCGCCGGCCGGCGGGAAGCCCTGCGGGTTGTCGAACACTGCCTCGTCGGCGCCGAAGCCGCCCGCCGGCGGGAAGCCCTGCGGCGCGCCGAAACCGGCGTCGCCACGCTCGGCACCGAAGCCCTCGGCGCCGAAGCGCTGCTGTCCGTCGATCCCGGCGACCTCGTCGCGCTCCGCACCGAAGCCGGGCGCACCGGCGGGCGGGAATCCTTGCGGGGCACCGAAACCGGACTCGGCGTTGTCCGCGCCGAACCCGGGCGCACCGGCGGGCGGGAACCCTTGCGGCGCGCCGAAACCGGACTCGCCGCCATCCTGGCCAAAGCCCTGCGCAGCGAAACCAGACTCGGCGTTATCCGCACCGAAACCAGCCCCGCCCGCAGGCGGGAACCCTTGCGGCGCGCCGAAACCGGACTCGCCGCCATCCTGGCCAAAGCCCTGCGCACCGAAACCAGACTCGGCGCTATCCGCGCCAAACCCGGCCCCGCCCGCAGGCGAGAACCCTTGCGGCGCACTGAAACCGGCGTTGTTCGCGCCCGGGAAGCCCTGCTCCCCGAACGCCTGCTCCTCCGGCTGCGGCGCCGCGAAGCCCTGCGGCGCGCCGAAGCCGCCCTGCTGCTCCTCGGCGCCGAAGCCGTGGCCGTCGGCGTTCTGCACGCCGGGGTGCCGGCCGAAGGAGTCCTGGCCGAAGGAGTCCTGGCCGGGCTCGTCGAGGATCGCCGGGATGATGTCCGTCGGCTGGTCGTAGGAGGCCGGGCCGCGCAGCGGCGCGCGCAGGTCGAAGCCGGGGCGCTCGGGCGGTTCCGGGGCGGCGTCGAAGACGCTGATGTCGACCTGGCCGCGCTGGTCGCGGGGGTCCCGCTGGTCGCGCTGCTCCCTGGGGTCGCGCTCGTCGCGCGGCAGCGGGGTGCGGTCGGCCGCCTCGTCGAAGTCGTTGCCGTCGGCCGGGGACGCCTGCTGCGGGACCACCGGGTCGCGGCGGAAGACGTCGAACTGCTGGGCCTGGCGCAGGGCCTCGGCGCCGCGGGCGCCCGGCGAGCGGCGGGGCGTGGGGCCGGAGTCGGCGTTGGCGTCGCGCTGCTGCGGCACGCCGAAGCCGCCGCGGCCATCAGGACCCTGATTGCGGGGGCCGGGCTGCGGGCCGCGGCCGGGCGGCGGCTGCATCTGCGGCATCATCGGGCGCTGAGCACGCCCCGGCTCGCCGGGCCCGCGGCCGCCCTCGGCCGGGCCCCGGCCGCCGGCCGGCTGCTGGTCGCGGAACGCCGAGCCGGGCGGCACCGCGGGGCCGCCGGGCGCGCCGGCCGGACGCGGACGGATCGGGCGCGTGGGGCGGTTGGCAGACTCCGGGCCCTGCGGTCCACCGGGACCGCCGGGACCGCCGGGACCGCCATGGCCACCCGGGCCGCCGGGGACGCCGCCGGGCCCACCCGGGCCACCCGGGCCACCCGGGCCGCCCGGCGCCCCGGCGCCGGGACGCCCCGGCTGCTCCGGCCCGCCGAACGCACCGCGCGGATCCCGCCCGTCGCGCATCCGCGGGCCGCCCGGGCCACCCGGACCGCCCGCTCCGTTCGGCCCGCCGGGCCCGCCCGGCCCCGCGGAGCCGTTGCGCGGCCCCGGGAACTCGGCTTCGTCGTCGAACACCAGCCTGCTGAACTCGGTGGTCGGCGCGCTGTCGTCGTAGGGTCCCGCGCCGGGCGGGAAGCCGTCCTCGAACGGCGGCCTCCCGGAGCCGTCACGCCCGAAATCGTCGGCACCGGTCACCGTGGGTTCCTCGATCCTGTCGTTCCATACCATGGTTCGTATCCCGCTCCCGTTCCCCGTGTCCCCCTTGTCAGCGGGGGTTCGCGTTCGCGTGGGCGCTGCCAAGTATCGCTTGTCGGAGGCACGCGCGAGCCCGGAAGAGCATACGCAGCCCCGGATGGGTTGACTAAAATGCCGGGTCTGTCACCCAAGCTCACCCCAAAGAACGAATACCGGCGCCGCCGGAGCCAGCCGGAGCGCGTCCCCGGGCCGGGGCGCCAGCCTGGAGGCCTGCAACTGCACGCCGTCCACCCGGCGGTCGCCGATCCGCAGCGCCTGCCGGATGGCCGGCAGCCGGTCCAGCGCGGTGACCGCGGTGACGACGGTGCGCGCGCCGGTGGTGGCGCACGCCCGGACGATCTCGGCGCGCTCGGTCCCCACGAACACCGAGTCCGGGCGCGGCAGCGTGGCCAGGGCCGCCGGCGCCAGGCCGCTGACCACCTCGACGTCCACGCCGTGCATCACCGCGTTCAGCGATATCCGCTCGCAGGCGTCCGGATCACGCTCCACCGCGATCACCGCCGCGCCCAGCCGCGCGCACTCCACGGCCAGCGCCCCGGCCCCGGCCGCGACCTCCCACACCATCGCGCCCAGCCGCGGTGCCAGCCGCGCGAGTATCAAGGCCCTGATTTCAGCGGGCAGGACCTGCGGACCGCGGGCCACGAACGCGTTGTCCGGCACCGCCCAGCCGGCCGAGGGCCCGGCCCAGGCCGACACCCAGCCCGAACCCCAGCGCGGGTCGTGCGGGGAGTCCGGGCTCAGCCGCTCCTCGTCCAGCACCAGGATCGCGTCCGCGGCGCCCCAGACGACGCGCGCGGCCGCCTCGGTCGGCGAGAGCTTCTCGATCCGCTCGTCGGGCTCCCCGAGGTGCTGGGCCACGATGAAGGCGCGCTGGGCGCCGCGCAGGGCCGAGGCGACGCGGTGCGGCGGGAACTCCGGGGCGGCCACGATGGCCACCTTGGGGTGCGCGCGGGCGGTGTTGGCGGCGCGCTGCAGCGAGCGGTCGTCGGTCACGCAGACCACGACCGCGTCGTCCCAGGGCAGCCCCAGGCGCCCCAGGGTGGCGGCCACCGGGCCGGGCGCCGGGTAGCCGACGACCTCGAAGCCTGATTCGCGCAGATCGCGCAGCACGCCGAAGAACCCGGGGTCCCCGGCGGTCACCACCACCGCCGGGCCGGCCTTCGGATCGGTCAGGTGCGCGGTGAGCCGGGCGTAGGCCAGGCGGTTGTCCTCGCCCAGCAGGATCCGCCGCACGTGCTCGGGCACGCCGATCCCGTCGAGGTGGCGCGCCACCCCCACGACCAGTTCGGAGGACTCCAGGACCCGGCGGACCACCGGCCCCGGCAGTGATCCGTCGTAGCCGACGACCGCGACCGCCGCCGCGGCCTGGGCTATCGCCGGCCCCGCGGCCCCGTGCCGGCCGGCGGTCACGCCGGCCCCCCGCACAAAGCCACGGCGAAGCCGGGGGCGCGCCGTGGATCGGGCATGGAGAGGTCCTCCGCGTTACGTCTGTAGGAACTTCAACGCACACTAACACCGCCTGTTCCACAAGTGAGGCGGCGAATCAGTCAAAAGCGGGTAAATCAGGCAGCGAACATGCCCGTTCGGCCGTGGCGCGGATCTCACCGCGCGCGCCGGCGGCGCGCTCCGAGGAGGCGCGCACGTGCAAAGGCACGTGCATCAGTGGAACATGGTCACCTGCTGGACACCCTCGGCGATGAACGGATCGCCGTCCCGGGCGAACCCGAAGCGCTCGGCCCAGGGCTCCAGCGCGGTCGGGACGTCGATCAGCAGCCGCCGCTCGCCGGCCATCTTCACAGCGTAGTCCAGCAGCCGCCCGGCTATGCCGCGGCCGCGCGCGCCGAAGCGGGTGGCGAGCCGTTCTATCCGCAGGGTGTCGTCCGACTCCTGGACCACGCGCACGGCGGCCAGCACGTCCCCGTCGCGCTCGGCCCACAGGTGCACGCTGGACGGCTCGGTGTCCCGGCCGTCGATGTCCAGGTGCGAACTGCCCCATTCGACGATGAAGACCTCCTGCCGCAACCGCAGCAGGGCGTAGATGGTCGGCGCGTCGAGGTCCTCGATGTGCGCGTAGCGATAGGAGACCTTGCCCAAGACGAATCTCCGAAACGGGCCCGCCGGCGCCTGTGCGCCGGATGTCGTGGTGACGCGGCGAGCCGCCGCGCCGGTGGTGCCGAAACCTGCCGATCCTGCCGATGCCGCTGCCGATCCCGGTTGCCCCGCCCCTGACCGCCAGACCCGTGACCCCCGTCACCGGCAGAATACTGACCCAGGTGCACGGACGCCATGCACGTGCGGCACGGCGCCGGGACAGTTTCCAGGATAGGTAGTATCAGCTGGATACACTGCCGATTCGGTGAAGGTCACCTATGCACCGGACTACGGATATTTGTCCGGTTATGCCTCGGTGCCGCCCGGCCGGTCCGTCGTCGGCTCAGAGCACCATCGACCCGATGGCCACCAGGCCCACCACGATGATCAGCCCCCTGAGCACCCGGGGCGGCAGCCGGCGCCCGACGCTCGCGCCGATCTTCCCGCCGACCAGCGCGCCCACGGCGATGGCCAGGGCCGCGCCCCACTGCACCGAGGGGTGTTCCGGACCGCCGAGCCCCAGCGCGCCGACGGTGATGAACACCACCGCCGCTATGGCGTTCACCACACAGGCGAGCACGTTCTTCACGCCGTTGAGCACCTGCAGGTGGTCGCTGTAGGTCAGACCGAGGATCGCCATCAGCAGCACGCCCTGCGCGGCGCCGAAGTAGCCGCCGTACATCCCGCTGCCGAACACGGCCAGCAGGACGCCCCAGCCGCCGCGCCGCGCGCCGTCCGCCATGCTGTCCGCCGTGCCGTCCGCCGTGCCGTCCGCCACTTCGGCCGCCCCCTGGGCGCCGTTCGCGCCCCCGGCGCCCTCCGCCGCCTCGCGAGCGGCCCTGCGCGCCGCGATCCGCTTCGACAACCTCGGCTGCAGCACGATCAGCACCAGCGCCAACGCGATCAGCACCGGCACGATCGCCTTGAAGGCCTTGGCCGGCAGCAGGAACAGCAGCAGCGCGCCGATCGTGGCGCCGCACAGCGAGGCCAGCACCAGCCGCGTCAGCCGCCGGCCGCCGACGGCGCGGAACTTCGCGATCTCCGCGCGGTAGCCGTGGATGCCGGACAGCGACCCGGGCACCAGGCCGACGGTGTTGGTGACGTTGGCGACCACCGGGCTGTAGCCGAAGGCGAGCAGAGTCGGGAAGGTCACCAGCGTGCCGGAGCCGACCACGGTGTTGATCGTGCCGGCCGCCATGCCCGCGCCCAGCAGCGCCGCCACCTCGCCGATGCCCACCGCTGCCTCCCGCGTGTCCGGTCCCGGTCGAGCGTAGCGGCCCGATGATCGGTTGGCCGCGCCGCGTCCGCCGGTTAGGATCGCGATCGTGCACCGGTTGTTCCCGGTCACCCCGCCGCCGGGATCCTAGAAGCGGGGTCGACCTGATCATCAGGGACCGCCTGTCGGCGTGCTGAGCCGACGGGCTCACGTGTCACGCCCCGCTTCCCGCGACTGATTCCACCGCTCTCCATCGAGCACAGTCTTCTCTGTCGCAGGAGCGATCCCTTGATCTACCTCGTCTTTTCCGGCGTGCTCTGGGGCACCGGCGGGCTCACCGGCCGCCTGCTCTGGCTGCACGCGCACCTGTCCCCCGTCGCCGTGGCCGGCTACCGGCTGCTGATCGGCGGCACACTGCTCATCCTGTTCGCGACGGCCACCGGCCGCCGGCGTCCCCGAGGACGCGCGGCATGGCTGCGGATCGGGGCCGTCGGCGCTTTGGCGGCGGGCTTCCAGGCCTGCTACTTCGCCGCCGTGACGCTGACCGACGTCAGCCTGGCCACATTGCTCACCATCGGTGCCGCCCCGGTGCTGGTCGTGGCCTTCGAGCAGGCGACCGGACGGCGGCGCCTGGACACCCGGGTCGCCGCGACCGTCTCGCTGGCGGTCGTCGGCCTCGGGCTGCTGGTCGGCGAGCCGCCGCACGGCATCACCGCCGCACACCTCGCCGCCGGCGCCGGCTGCGCGATCGCCGGCGCCGCCGGGTTCTCGGCGATCAGCCTGATCGGTAAGAACCCGGTCCCGGGCCTGGACGAGGTCACGATGACCGGGTACAGCTTCACCGCCGGCGGGCTGGCGTTGATGGTCGCCGCCGGTGTCACCACCGGGGTCGGCTTCACGCCGCATCCCGCCGCGATCGGGCTTCTGCTCGCCCTCGGACTGGTGCCGACCGCCATCGCCTACGGCTGCTACTTCATCGGCCTGCGCGCCGCGGCGGCCAGCACCGGGACGGTCACGGCGCTGCTGGAGCCGCTGACCGGCACGGTCCTGGCCGTCAGCCTGCTCGGTGACCGCGTCACCGCGATCGGGGCGGTCGGCGCGGCCCTGCTGGCGGTGTCGGTGACCGCCGAGACGTGGCAGGCCCGCTCACGCGTCGTGGCATAGCGGGCATGGTCGTGGCATAGCGGGCATGGATGAGGGGCCGGTCCGAAGACCGGCCCCTCATCCGAGAACTCAGTCCTCGTCCTGGTTGAAGAAGACGTCGTCAGCCGGGCTCGACGTGCCGCGCTGGCGCGGCGGACGGTCGGCGCGCGGCGCCGGCCCCTTCGGCGGCGCGTCGGCGCTCGAGCCGAGCGCGTTGCCGTTGGCGGCCACCGGCTCCGGGGCCGAAGCGCCGGGCATCCCCGGCATGCGGCCCAGCGCCCCGCCGACGTTCTCCAGCGCCTTGCCGAACTCGCTGGGGATGATCCAGAGCTTGTTGCTGTCGCCCTCGGCGATCTTGGGCAACTGCTGCAGGTACTGGTAGGCCATCACCTGGTTGTCGGCGTTGCCCTCGTGGATGGCGTCGAAGACCTTGCGGATCGCCGCCGCCTCGCCCTCGGCCTGCAGCGCGCGGGCCTTGGCCTCGCCCTCGGCGCGCAGCACCGCGGCCTGCTTCTCGCCCTCGGCGGTGAGGATCTGCGACTGCTTGAAGCCCTCGGCCGACAGGATCGCCGCGCGGCGGTCCCGGTCGGCGCGCATCTGCTTCTCCATCGAGTCCTGGATCGAGGCCGGCGGCTCCACCGCCTTCAGCTCGACCCGGGAGACCCGGATGCCCCAGTTGCCGGTCACCTGGTCCAGGACCCCGCGCAGCTCGTTGTTGATGTAGTCGCGGCTGGTCAGCGTGCGCTCCAGGTCCATGCCGCCGACGATGTTGCGCAGCGTGGTGACCGTGAGCTGTTCGATCGCCTGGATGTAGTTGGTGATCTGGTACACCGCCGCGCGGGCGTCGGTGACCTGGAAGTAGATGACGGTGTCGATGGAGACCGTCAGGTTGTCCTGGGTGATCACCGGCTGCGGCGGGAACGGCACGACCTGCTCGCGCACGTCGATGATGGCGCGCACGCGGTCCACCACCGGCATCAGGATCCGCAGTCCCGGCGTCAGCGTGCGGGTGTAGCGGCCGAAGCGCTCGATGACGGCGACGGTCCCCTGCCCGACGATGCGCACGGACTGAAACAGGCTCACCGCGATCGCGGCGGCGATCAAGATGAGGACGACGATCGTGGCGACCATGTCGACTCCTCCTCCACAACTTCGATGTCCGGCGGTCAGGAGGCGGCAGGCACCCCCCGGTGACAGTGCTCGATCTTAGGCCCGGGAACGTATGCCGCACACACCGTTCCGTCGAGGATTGTCCTGCCCGCGCAAAGGGTTGCGGAATCCCAGGCGACGCCAGGCGAACAGGCTCAGAGGACCAGCGCGGTCGCGCCCTCGATCTGGGCGACGTCCACGCGGTCTCCGACCTCGTATTCCGTATGCCCGTCATAGGCGCGGGCACTCCAGATCTCCCCGGATATCCGGACTCTGCCGTCGTGCCCGTCGACCTTCTCCACCACCAGCGCCTCGCGGCCGATCAGCGTGTCGATGCCCTGGCGGTGCTCGGGCCCGCCGTGCAGCCGCTTCATCGCCGTCGGGCGGGCGAAGACCAGGGTGGCGACCGAGACCGCGCCGAAGGCCGCGAACTGCACGACCACGTTCCCTCCGGCGCCGGCCGCGAGCGCGGCGGCCGCCGCTCCGATCCCGAGCATCACGAACACCAGCGTGGTCGTGGTCAGCTCCAGCAGGATCAGGACGGCCGCGACGATCGCCCACACCATGGCGTGCATGGAGCCCATGCTACGGAAGGCGGCGCGGCTATCAAACCACGCCTATCAAAGCTCTGTCAGACGGCGCGGGCGTACCAGCGGTCACCCGCGGCGGTCTGGTACCGCTCCACACTCAGCGGCAGGCCGAACGTGGTGGTCAGGTTCTCCGAGGTGAGCGCGGCCTCGATCGGCCCGGCCGCCACCACCGCGCCGGCCCGCACCAGCAGGATGTGCGAGAAGCCCGGCGGGATCTCCTCGACGTGGTGCGTGACCAGGATGGTGACCGGCGCGTAGGGGTCGGAGGCCAGCCGGGCCAACCGGTGCACCAGGTCCTCGCGGCCGCCCAGGTCCAGGCCCGCGGCCGGCTCGTCAAGCAGCAGCAGCTCCGGATCGGCCATCAGCGCCCGGGCGATCAGCGCGCGCTTGCGCTCGCCCTCGGAGAGCGTGCCGAAGGTGCGCTTGCCGAACGCGTGCATGCCCCACCAGGCCAGCAGCTCGTCGGCGCGCTGCGCGTCGGCCTCGTCGTACTTCTCGCGCCAGCGGCCGACCATGCCGTAGGAGGCGGTCATCACCACGTCGCGGACCGTCTCGCCGCGCGGCAGCTTCTCGGAGACCGCGGCCGAGGAGTAGCCGATGCGCGGCCGCAGCTCGAAGACGTCGACCGCGCCGAGCCGCTCGCCGAGCACGCCGACCGCCCCGGCGGTCGGGAACAGCGAGGTGGCCGCGATGTTCAGCACCGTGGTCTTGCCCGCGCCGTTCGGCCCGAGCACCACCCAGCGCTCGCCCTCGCCCACCGTCCAGTTCACGGCGTCGAGCAGCTTGCGGCCCTCGCGGACCACGGAGACGTCGACGAGGTCGAGGACGCTGTCGGGGTCGACGGACAGGGCTTCGGTGGTCATGTTCGGCACCAGTTTCCTCACGCGGGCAGGCCTCGATCTTCGCGCGCCTAGCTTAGAGGACGCATGTGTACGACTCGTCGCACCGCCGGCCCGCGACCGTTCACCCGATCCCCTCCGTCGGCACCGCCACGTACCCTGGACCTCATGCTGAGCGAACACCGGTCGGGGCGCCTGGTCGCCTGGGGCAACGCGTGGCTCGCCGGGCACACCAGTCTGGACTCGGCCGCCGAGCAGGTGCGGGCGGACGGCGACGAGCCGCACCGGGTGGCCGGCGTGCCGGGCGAGGACGGCGAGGTGGGCTGGACCGTCGCGCTGGGCCGGCTGCGCGCCGCCGGGGTCACGGGCCTGCGGCTGGCGCTGCCGCGGCCGGGCGACCCGCTGGGGCTGAAGGGCCCGGCGGCCTTCAACCAGGCGGCGATCGCGGCCGGCGAGGCGGTGCTGACCGACGGGACCGCGCTGGGCATCGTGCCCTCGGTGGACGGCTACGGCCCGGCCGGCGACCGCGGCCACGCGGTCCGCTGGACGGTCACCGCGGTCCCGGACGGCGCGCCCGCGACCCCGACGCTGTCGGAGGCCGAACGCGAGCTGAACGCGGCCCTGCGCGAGGCCGCCGAGGAACTGGCCCGGCTGGACGTGGCGCGCTGGCGCCCGGAACTGGCCGAGTCGCTGGCCGCGATCCGGGGCCACGGCCGGGCGCCGGAGGCGGTGCTGGCGCCGGGCTACCCGCCGCGCGCCGTCAAGGTCCTGACCCAGGCGCAGCGCCTGGCCGCGATCGCCGACCTGGCCGGGCAGGACGAGGGCGGCAGCGTCACCGCGCTGGAGTCCCGGCTGCGGGCCTCGGCGCTGGTCGGCCTGGAGCGGGTGACGCGGCGCGCGCAGCTGGCGGCCTACCACTCGATCCTGGAGCCCGGCGTCCGCTGACGGGGCGGGCGGCGGCTTCACCGTGGCCACCGAGAACATCGAGGACATCAGGGGCATCAAGGAGCAGCACGGCGGCCATCGGCCCGCCTGCGCCCGGGTGCCCGCTCAGCGCATCGTCAGCGCCGCGAACTCCATCGCGAACCCGACCGCCAGCACCGCCAGCGCGCCGACCAGCTCGAGCCAGTCGCGCAGCTTCAGGTCGAAGCGCGACACCAGGATCCGCTCCGGCCGCAGCGGGTCGTACCACAGCCGCACCTGCGCCCCGGTGGCCACGCTCTGGTGCGGCCGGTAGCCGTAGGCGCGGGTGACGACCGGCGGCCCGGCCGAGGCGAAGTAGCGGACCCGCGGCGCGTTGCGCACCGCCCCGGAGGCGTCGCAGGACACGATCATGCCGATCACCTCGCCCCGGGCCGGCACCCCGACCAGCCGCAGCCGCAGCCGCGCCAGCCTGCGGGCGCACGCGCTCAGCCAGAGGACCCCGCCCCCGATCCAGAACAGGCCGGACGCGGCGAGGAACCCGGCGACGAAGGACGTATCGTCCGCGGCCATACTTCAATGCTAGGGCCGTGCCGCCCCGTTGAGCCTGTTCACAGAGCAGACATCACCCGTATGGGACACGGCGGCCTGTTCAGCGGCGTGCCGTGGACGGCGCGGCCGCCGCACGCGGCTCACCACCCGGACACTCCTCGGCTGTCCCCTCTCCCGACGGTACCGTGGATCACACCATGAACACCGCGCTCGCCCTGCCGCCGCCCGCCGAAACCGTCCTGGTCACCGTGTACGGCGCCGACCGTCCCGGTGTCACCGCGAGTCTGTTCTCCGCGCTGGAGACCTTCGACGTCCCGGTCGTGGACGTGGAACAGGTCGTCGTCCGCGGCCGCCTGGTGCTGGCCGTACTGGTCGGCGCGCCGCAGGAGCCGGACGCCGAGCGCACGCTGCGCCTGCTCCTGCACAAGTGGGCCGCCGAGGAGCGGCTGGACGTCGAGGTGGTCACCGGTCTGGGTGACAACCGCAAGCGCCGCGAGGGCCGCACCCATGTGACCGTCCTGGGCGCCCCGCTCAAGCCGGCCGCGATGGCGGCGCTGGCCCGGCAGATCGCCGAGTGCCGCGGCAACATCGACCGGATCGTGCGGCTGGCCAAGTACCCGGTCACCGCGATCGAGCTCGACGTCTCCGGCGCCGACCCCGACCTGCTGCGCGAGCGGCTGGCCCGGGTCGCCGCCGAGGAGCACGCCGACATCGCGGTGCAGCCGGCGGGCCTGAGCCGGCGGGCCAAGCGGCTGGTGGTGATGGACGTCGACTCCACGCTCATCGAGGGCGAGGTGATCGAGGAGCTGGCGGCCCGCGCCGGCTGCCTGGAGGCGGTCGCCGGGATCACCCGGCGGGCGATGCGCGGCGAGCTGGACTTCGCCGGGTCGCTGCGCGAGCGCGTCGCCCTGCTGGAGGGGCTGGACGCCGGCGCGCTGGAGGACGTCCGCGCCTCGGTCCGGCTGATGCCCGGGGCCCGCACCCTGGTCCGCACCCTGAAACGGCTCGGCTACCTGGTCGGCATCGTCTCCGGCGGGTTCACGCACGTCACCGACTCGCTGCGGGACGAGCTCGGCCTGGACTTCGCCCTGGCCAACACCCTGGAGATCGGCGCCGACGGTCGGCTGACCGGCCGCGTGGTCGGGCCGATAGTGGACCGCGCGGGCAAGGCCACGGCGCTGCGGGAGTTCGCCGAGGCGGCCGGGGTGCCGGCCACCGACACCGTGGCCATCGGCGACGGCGCCAACGACCTGGACATGCTGGCCGCGGCCGGGCTCGGGGTGGCGTTCAACGCCAAGCCGGTGGTCCGGGAGCAGGCCGACACCGCGGTGAACGTGCCGTTCCTGGACACGATCCTGTACCTGCTCGGGATCACCCGCGAGGAGGTGGAGGCCGCGGACGCCGCGGAGGAGGAGATCGAGACCTCTCCGGCCGGTACCGCGCCGACCGCCGCGGGCGGCGCGCGGAACGTGCAGTCGGCCGCCTGAGCCGGTTCGCGACCAACCGGCCCCGACCTGCTGGCCGGCCGTGCGGCTCAGCCGCGCGGCGACTCCACCGCCACGATCGAGGCCGCGGCCGGGTCCAGCGTCTCCCAGACGCCGTCGAACTCCAGCACGGTCACGGTGTTGGTCGGGTAGCCGGCGTGCACCTTGGCGACGAGCTCCGGATGCGTCTCGTCGGCCAGCGCCAGCGCCAGGTACTGGGTCCCGGGGTTGTGCGAGACGACCATCAGGGTGCCGACGCTCTCGGGCGTCCGGCGGATCACTTCCAGCATCTCGCCGGCCGAGGCGGAGTAGAGATCGTCCGTGAACTCGATCTCGGGTCCGGCCGGGAACGCCTCGGCGACCAGTTCGTAGGTCTGGCGGGTGCGCAGCGCGGTCGACACCGCGGCCCGGTCCGGGACCCGGCCGTGCTCGACCAGCCAGGCGCCGGTGCGCGGGGCGTCGTGGCGGCCGCGCCCGGTCAGCGGGCGCTCGTGGTCGGCGACGCCGTCGGGCCAGTCCGACTTGGCGTGCCGGAGCAGGATCAGGGTGTGCCGCATCAGCCGTTGGCCAAGCCCCAGAACGACAGGATGACCAGGACGATCATGATCAGCGCGATCAGCCCCAGGAGCTGGTACATGCTCCGGGCGCCGGACCCGCGCTGGGCCTCGCGCCACTCGCGCGGCGGCCACTCGGCCTCGGCCGGCGTTTCGGGAACGGAGACCTGGGGCTCCTCGCTTGCTGCCGTCATACCGTCCAGTCTCGCACCTTCCTGCGGCCGGACGCCGGGCGGGGTCCGCCGGTCGGCGTGGCTCGGCCGCACCGGGCCCGGCCGGGCTCAGGAGGCCGGCCGCGCCTTCGGCTCGACCTCGTCGGCCAGCTGCTCCAGCACCGGCACCGCCGCCTGCAGCGCCTCCAACTGCGCCCCGGTCAGCCGCTCCATGCCCTGCACCAGCGCCGCGGTCCGCTGCTTGCGGACCTTGCCGATCAGCGCCGCGCCGCCGGGCGTCAGCGTGACCATGAAGGAGCGGCCGTCGTCCGGGTCCGGCTCGCGCTGCACCCAGCCGGCCGCGACCAGGCCGCTGAGCGTGCGCGTCATCGACGGCGCGGCGACCTTCTCCTTCTGCGCCAGGTCCCCGATCCGGATCGGGCCCCACTTCTCGATCACGAACAGCGCGGAGAGCTGGGCGAAACTCGCCTCCGACTGCCGCTGCAGCAGCTGCCGGTTCAGACGGCCCAAAGCCACCCGCAGGCGGGCGGCGACCTCGGTGTCGGGCTGGGTCGGCGATGCGTTCATCGGGTCCTTCACAGGAGCGCGGGCGAACCGGCGGCGGTGGACGGGGGCGGAGCGGTCAGGCGGAAGTGGGGCACAGTGAAACACACCGCCGCACTCTCAATCTACCGACCCCCGGCGTCCCGGGCCGGTCCCACGCCGCGTCCGGCGTGGGACCCACCCTCACCCGGTCGCCGCCGCGCTCTTCCCGGCGGCCGCCTCCGGCTCCTCCGCCTGGCCCTTGCCGGGCAGCGCCGAGGCCGCCGCCCCGATCACCGCCATCGCGATGGCGAGCCAGAACACGACCATGAGGCCGTCATGGAAGGGACCGGAGATGAGGTGCGGGAAGAACTCCCGGCCGGTGAGCGTCTGCGCGTTGGAGGCGGGCAGCGCGTGCAGCGTCGAGGGACCGAGCAGCTGCTGCATCGGGTTGTAGCCGAGGAACGCGGCGAACAGCGTCGCCACCGGCGGCAGGTGCGAGATCTGGGTCGCGGTCTGCGCCGGCACCCCCTGCGCGGTCAGACCGCTGGACAGGGTGTGCGGCAGCGAACTCGACAGGCCCGCCACCATGAGCGAGAAGAAGATGCCCAGGGAAAGCACCATGCCGGCGTTCATGAACGTGGCCCGCGCACCGGAGGCGGCACCGCGCATCCGGGTCGGCACACTGGACATGATCAGCGACGTGTTCGGCGCGGAGAACAACCCGCCGCCGATGCCGTTGAGGAAGATGAGCAGCGCGAACACCCAGTAGGAGAAGTTCGTGGGTATCAGCAGCAGGCCGGCGAACGACACCGCCATCGCCAGCAGACCGCCGGCGGCGAACACCCGCGGCCCGAACTTGTCCGACAGATGCCCGGCGATCGGCCCGGCCACCAGGAAACCGAGAGTCAGCGGGATCATGTAGATGCCCGCCCACAACGGCGTGTCCTTGTAGTCGTACCCGTGCAGCGGCAGCCAGATGCCCTGCAGCCAGATGATCAGCATGAACTGCAGACCGCCCCGGGCGACGGCCCCGAGCAGGTTCGCGAGGTTGCCGGTACTGAAGTCGCGGTTGCGGAACAGCGTCATCGGCAGCATCGGATCGGAGATCTTCGCCTCGATCACGCAGAAGAGCACGATCAGGACGACGCCGCCGATCAGCCCGGCGTCCACCCAGGGGTTGGTCCACCCCTGCGTGTGGCCGCCATAGGGCTGGATGCCGTACGTGATACCGGCGAGCAGCGAAGTCAGACCGGCGGCGAAGGTGAGGTTGCCCCACCAGTCGATCCGCGCCTTCTGTCTGATCCCGGTGTCGTGCAGCGACTTGTACGCCCACACCGTGCCGATCAACCCGATGGGCACGTTCACCCAGAACACGGTGCGCCAGTTCCACTCGGACAACGCACCACCGAGCACCAACCCGATGAACGACCCGGCGATCGCGGCCACGATGTTGATGCCCAACGCCATCCCGCGCTGCGCAGCCGGAAACGCATCGGTGATGATCGCCGCGGAGTTCGCCATCAGCATCGCGCCGCCGATGGCCTGGAACACCCGCCACCCGATCAGCCACATCGCCCCCATCGCCCCGTGGAACGGATCGAGCGACAGCGCGATGGAGCAGACGGTGAAGACCAGGAACCCGGAGTTGTAGATCTTGACGCGCCCGAACATGTCCCCGAGCCGCCCCAGCGCCACCACGAACACCGCGGTGACGAGCATGTAACCCATCAGCATCCAGAGCAGGTAGCTGACGTTGGAGGGCTGCAGCGGATCGAGCTTGATCCCGTTGAAGATCGCCGGCAGCGAGATCAACACGATGGAGGAGTTGATCGTCGCGATCAGCATGCCCAACGTGGTGTTGGACAGCGCCACCCACTTGTAGTGCGGATGGTCGGGCCCGCGAGAGGCCTTCCCAGTCGCGCTGGAAGCTTGTGTCGCAGTCATACAACCCCGCCCTCTGTCATTTACATAGTTTAGGCACGCTAAGTATATGGGTAGGGAGTAGGGCTGACAAGACGGAGGTATGACGATTGGGTCGCGAGATGGTGAACAGTTGTTCGAGGCTGGATGTCCGCACGCCCCGAGCCGCCGCCGGCCGGTCGCCACTCGGTTGCCAGCCAGTCCGGGCGCGCGCCGGTCGCAGGTCGCCGACCGGTCGCAGGTCGCCGACCGGTAGGAGTTGGCCGGACCGGTCGCTGAGCTGGCCTGCCTGTTGTCGCCGGCCGAGCGCTGCTGGCCCGCCGGCTGGCCGCTGACTGGCCCCTGGCTGGCCCCTGGCTGGCCGCTTGGCGCTCCCCGGTCGCGGGCTTCTGGCCGGTCGGCGCTATTCAGCTCGCCGATCGCCGGCCGCTGCCGACCGGTCGGCGCCGCCCTCCCCCACCCCCGCGGCCGGCCGCCCCCTCCGCGGCCGGCCGCGTCGTCCGGCCATGGCTACGGCCGCATCGGGAAGGCGATGTCGCAGACCTCGTCGTCCGGCCCCGCGGCGTCCCAGTCGGCGAAGTAGACCTCGCGCGGGGGCAGGGTGGCGGTGTGGCCGTTGTCGGTGAGCCAGCGGCCGACCGCGTCGTAGGCCGACAGGATCTGCGGGAACTCGACCTGGGCCTTGGTGATGCGCAGGTAAGCCTCGCGGTGGGCCGGTTCCTCGCGGGTGGGGGCGGTGGCGGTGGCGGCTCTGGCCGGGTCGATGGGGATGCAGACCTCCGCCGGGCCGTCGCTGTCGTGGTTGATCTCGCCGTGGTAGACCACGAAGGGGTTCGCTGTGGGGCCGCCGGCCAGCGCCGCCGCGGTGAGCAGGCGGGTCATCGCCTGGGAGATCCAGGTGGGGAGTTCTTCGGGGGTGACGTGGCGCTGCTCGGTGAGGACCAGGCCGGCGGGCACGTCGCGGGTGAGGATGGGCTGGGTCATGGTGCGGGCTCCTTCGTGGCCGGACACTTCTTCGCGGACCCGGGCCGCCAGCCAGCGCTGGGCGGCGAACCTGGCCTCGGCCTCGTCCCAGTACGCCGCGACCAGTGCCTCGCGCTCGGCGGGCGGGGCCGCCAGGACTCGGGCCACGTCGGACAGGGGCATGTCCAGGCGGCGGAGCCAGACGATCAGGCGGGCGTCGGCCAGGCGGGCGGCGCGGTAGCGGCGATAGCGGTTGGTGGCGTCGACCTCGTCGGGGACCAGCAGGCCCTGCTGCTCGTACAGGCGGAGCGCCTTGGCCGAGAGCCGGGAGCGGCGGCTGAAGTCGCCGCTGGTCAGCAGGTCGTCGTCGGGCATCGCGATCAGTGTCCTCATCGGTTCGGTACGGCCGCCGGCGGCGCCGTGCGGCCTGGGCACCAGCCTCGGGTCTGCCCTTGGGGCGAGGTCAAGCCACCTGTCCCGAGGAGTGGGAAAACGAGGTGGCCCGGCGCTTGAAGCGCCGGGCCACCTTCTTCCCCGATCCCCGTTCCCCTCCTGCTCCCCCGAATCCCCCGCAGTCCTCGGGTGTGGACGCCGGAGCGTCACACCATGATCTCGTCCTCGCTGCGCGCCGTCTTCGGCACCGTGAACGCCAGCAGCCAGGTCAGCACCAGGATGCCGGCGGCCAGCCAGTACACGAGCTCGGCGGCCGGGAACGGCGAGCCGCCGCTTTCCACCCGGTTGAAGAACAGGGTGCTGAACAGCGCCGCGGCGACCGCGTTGCCGAGCTGGTTGAACGAGCTGATGACGCCGTTGGCCGAGCCGAGTTCGTGGTCGTCGACCGCGGCGAGCACCAGGCCGAAGAACGGCGCGAACACCAGGCCCATGCCGATCCCGGACACCAGCAGCGCCGGGGCCAGGTTCCAGCTGGTCACCCCGCTGTGCCAGATCGGCTGGTGCTCGGCGTTCAGCGTGAACGAGGTCCCCGCGTAGTGCTTGATGATGTACCCGCTCAGCGCCATGCCCGCGGCCAGCGTGAGCAGGCCGGCGTGCAGCACCCGGCGCGGCGTCTTCTTCACGAACGCCTGGCCGGCGCCCATCGAGATGATCGTGCCCAGCGACCACCACGCGCCGGTCAGGCCGGCCCGCAGCGGCGACCAGCCCAGCGAGACCTGCAGCAGCAGCGGGCTGACGGTGAAGGCCGCGGCGCAGGCGCCGAAGAACAGGAAGATGGTCATCGTGCCGGTGGTGAAGGCGCGCTTGCGGAACAGGCTGGTCTCCAGGAACGGGTCCAGGTTCCTCTTGTGCCGGGCCCGGGCGTACAAGGCGAAGATCGCCATCACCACCGCCGAGCCGGCCAGCATCAGCCAGATGCCGGCGTCCCAGTGGTGCTCGCGGCCCTGGATGACCGGGTAGACCAGCAGTCCGACCGCGATCGAGCACAGGATGAGGCCGATGACGTCCAGCTTCGGCCGGTCGCCCGCGCGGTGGTGCACCGTCGGCAGCACCTTGGCCGCGAAGTACAGCGCGATCACGCCGACCGGCAGGTTGATCACGAACACCCAGCGCCACGAGGAGTACGTGATCAGCGCGCCGCCGAGCACCGGGCCCAGGGCCGCGGACAGGCCCATGAAGGGTCCGAAGATCGCGAACGCCTTCTGGCTGTTCTCCCGGCCGAACTTCTCCCGGATCATGCCGATGCCCTGCGGGATCATCATCGCCGAGGCGCTGCCCTGCAGCAGCCGGGCCGCGATCAGCTCGCCGGGGTTCTGCGCGAGGGCGCAGACCGCGGACATGATCGTGAAGCCGGTCAGGCCGATCAGGAACATCCGGCGCCGCCCGGCGATGTCGCCGAGCCGTCCGCCGGCGATCAGCAGCACGGAGAACGACAGCACGTAGCCGGTGCTGATCCACTGGTACTCGGTGTTCGACGCCCCGAGCCCGGTGCGGATCGAGGGCGCCGCGACGTTCATCACCGTGGCGTCCAGCAGGTCCATCATGGAGGCGCCGAGCACGGTGAACATCACCGCCCAGGCCCCCTTCGGGATCGTCGAGAGCCCCGGGCCCTTCTCCTTCACCGGCGCGCCAGCCCCGGGCACCGCGTCGGCAGCCGGGACGACCACGTCCTGGGTACCGCTCACCGCCTCACTCATGTTTCCCCTCCGCGCCGACCGCAGGTCCTGGCGTCCCGTTCGCTCGCAGCACACGATATAACGCGTGCCGCGACTGTCAAGCTATATCGCGAATCTCGCCGGGTCCGGCAACCTCAGATTGATGGTGTCCCCACCCTCCGCGGCGGGTACAACACCTTTTTATCCGAGACCACCGACAGGTTCGCCTGAATTTGGCGGCGTGCGGGCGGCTGCGCGCAAGACGGCACGAATCGAGAAGCGGGGGGGGGGCGGCGCGCCCCCGGGGGGGGGGGGGGGGGGGGGGGCCCCCGGGGGGGGGGGCCCGCCGTGGGGGGCGGGGGGCGGGCCCCCCCC